>JAYSOC010000257.1:0-11266 GCA_043723285.1 Ferruginibacter sp.
CTCTTATACTATCCATTGTACTACGAGGCCAATAACTTTAAACCTTAAACCTTTTAAACCTCTTAAACCTTTCAAACGTCTTAAACCTTCAACCAACCTCACTTCCCAAATTTCACAACATTAGAACCAAATATTTTTACAGCAATAGCTAGCAAAATTACACCAAAGAATTTTCTTACTACCAATAAGCCATTTGGTCCCAGTGCTTTTTCAATCCATTTAAGTGAACCAAGCACCAAAAAAATAATAACACAGTTTATTAAAATACCGAGCAAAATATTTATGTCTTCAAAATTTGCTTTTAACGACATAATGGTGGTAAGTGTACCGCTACCAGCAATCAGCGGAAAAGCTATTGGAACAACACTTCCACTCTTTGCATCTTTTTCTGGTTTAAAAAACTCTAAGCCAAGCACCATTTCCAACCCTAAAATAAAAATAACAATACTACCAGCTACGGCAAACGATTTTACGTCTAGCCCTAGCAAATCTAAAAACTGCCGACCAATAAAAAGAAAAAATACCATTAATGCTCCCGATGCAATGGTAGCCTGAAAGCCATTTATTTTTCCACCCATTTTTGCTTTTAAAGAAATAAGCACTGGTGCATTGCCAAGCATATCTATTACAGCAAATAAAGTAAACGCAATTGTTATTACTTCTTTAATGGCAAAATGTCCTAAGTCAAACATGATGTTTTTATTTTTACAAATATAGATTGATAATTTTTGTAGTGGCTTTTTTTGAAAGAATACCGAAACTACAAAGTAGTTTTTGCCACTAATCACACGAATTTTCACTAATGGTTTTATATTCGTAAAAATTCGTGCATTCGTGGCTACCAAAATTTTCGCTGTAAATAAAAAACATGTATCTTCAAAAAATGTCAAAACCAAAACTAAACGTATTCGATTTTACCATGATAATGGTAACACTTGTAATTGGCATGGGTATTTTTCGTACGCCTGCAAGCGTAGCAGCTTCATCTCCTACACCCGCAGTGTTTTTTGCCGCTTGGATTTTTGGCGGCCTAGTGGCAATATGCGGCGCACTTACTTATGCCGAAATTGGTAGTCGATATCCTATTACAGGCGGCTATTACAAAATATTTTCTTACGCCTATCATCCATCTATTGCGTTTGCTATTAATTGCATTATAATGGTATCCAATGTGTCTGCTGTAGCTGCTGTTGCTATTATTGGTGCGGAGTATGTGGCAAAAGTTTTGATGCCGCTTGCAGAGAATATTCGCACGGTACAAATTACTATTGCTATTATTTCTATTCTTATTTTATATGTTGTAAATCTGGCTGGTTTAAAAATGAGTGCTCGTACGCAAAATATATTGACGGTTATAAAAATTTGTTTTATTGTTTTACTCATTAGCCCAGTTTTCTTTTATACAAATACTAACCATGCCAACCATGCAATAATTATTGCTAACCCTACTATACGAGAATATATAAAAGCATTTGGTATAGCATTAGTAGCTGTAAGTTTTACTTATGGCGGTTATCAGCAAACTATAAACTTTGGCGAAGAAGTAAAAGAGCCTGCAAAAAATATTCCACGAGGTATTATTTATGGTTTGTTTATCATTATCGTTTTATATCTTTTTATAAACTATGCGTATTATAAAGTAATAGGTTTCGAAGCGCTTAAAACCTCTACCAATATTGCTGGTATTATGGCTAGTCATGTATTTGGCAATACTGCTGGCAACCTAGTTTCTATATTACTTTTTCTTAGTGTACTTGCATACATAAATGCACAACTCATGAGCGAGCCTCGTGTGCTCGAAGCCATGAGCGATGAAGGCGCAATACCAAAAATATTTGGGCAAAGAACGCAAAATAAAAACGTACCATTAATATCACTCACTTTTTTGGCAGCGGCTTCTATTGTAATTATTTTTTGGGCAGAATCATTTGAACAAATAATGAGTTTCTCTATATTTTTAGATTGTTTTGGTATGGTACTTTCTGCAGCCACAATTTTTAAATTGCGCAAAACAACTGCACATTTAAATGGCACAAGTATTTATCAAATGAAATTGTTTCCTTTATTGCCTATTATATTTATGCTTACTTATGCATTTGTAGCCACATCTATTTTTATTGATAAGCCTTATACTGGTCTTTTAGGTGTGGGAATTTTATTGGCTTTTATAGCTATTTACTTTGGAGTAAATGCGCTTAAGAAAAAGAAATAATACCTAACATTTAGCAAAAAAACATTTAGGTTTAGATAATAATATCAAATTATTGGCGTTTACAATATAACTATACTCGATTTATATACAATGTATTACACATTAAAAGTTAGCCAAAAACTACAAACCATTTAAGTTTTTACTACAACATTACTGTAAAACGTACTATATAGCTTATAAATGTCAAAACATAATTTTATTGTCCAAATATCAAATACTATGAAGAAAACTCAAGCAAAGAGCAGTTCTTTAGGTGCTCTTAAACAATTTATCGTTGCTATTTTTAAATCATTGTTTGCTCGTTCGAGCAATGCAGATTTTATTAGGTTGAAGAATTTTATTTGTTAAGAAATATTTTTCTGATATTCTAAATTTAATATAGCCTTATTATTCGTTTGCCATATTCATTTGGCAAACCATCCCACCTATACCATTAAAACAGATATTTTTTTGATGGTTAATTTCCGCTCATAAAATTCCTTTCATATCTTACAGTACAAATGATATTTTTGTATATGCGAATTTTATTACCTCTTATTATAGTCATAAGCTTTTCCCAAGCTAGCCAAGCCCAACAAAAATGGAATTTACAAACCATTGTAGAGTATGCCATGGCCAATAATATAAATGTAAAACTGAGCGATGTGCAAGCCAAGCTATCGGCTATAACCTACAACCAGAGCAAGCTTTCGCAATATCCAAATGCAAATTTTAGTACAAATGCAGCGGTGAACTCTGGTAGCAATCAAGATCCTACAACGTTTAGCAGAATAACACAAACCTATCTTTCTGCTGGGTTGCAATTGCAAAGCAGTGCTGATATTTTTAATTTTTATAGCAAAAAAAATACCATTGCCGCCAATGAGTGGGAAATGAAAGCCGCTGGGGCAGCTACAGAAAAAATAAAAAACGATATTGCGCTTACCGCTGCCAATGCATATTTGCAAATATTACTGAGCAAAGCACAAGAAGAAATAACGGCTGTACAAATAAAACAAACGCAAGACCAGCTTACCAATACCCGCAAGCAGGTAAATGCTGGCGCACTGCCCGAGCTTAATGCTACACAGCTAGAAGCACAACTAGCACAGGATAGTGTAAATTATATTTCTGCAAAAGGCAATACCACACTCACTATTCTTACACTAAAATCATATTTGAATATTGATGCAGCCAGCCCTTTTGAAATAGACACGCCACCTGTAGATAAAATACCTGTAGAGCCCATTGCAACTTTACAACCAGAGTATGTGTATGACTTGGCTGTAAAAAATTTACCACAACAACGGTACAACGATTATAAAATGAAAGCCGCAGAAAAAAATGTAGCTGTGGCAAAATCGGGCATGTATCCTACATTGAGTGCATTTGGAAGTTTGGGTAGCAATTATAATAATCAATCGAAAGCAATAACAGGATTTTCTCAATCTACAAAAATATTGCCCATTGGTAGTGTAAATGTTGGCGGTACGGATTATGTAGTTACTTCGCCTATTACATCTGCCACACCCAATTATAAAAACACAGGTATTGGAACTCAAATTGGAGATAATTTTAGGCAATCTATAGGTATTAATATTTCCGTTCCTATTTTTAGTAGCGGACAGTTGAAAAGTAATTATGCAAGAAGCAAACTAAATATACAAACCATTACTTTACAAAAAGAACAAGATAATCAAAAACTAAAGCAAGATATTTATCAAGCGTATAACAGTGCTTTGATAGCGTACGAAAAATTTAATGCTAGTAAAAAAACAATTGACATAAGCGAGTTAAATTTAACTTATGCTAGCAAGCGTTTCAATGTGGGCATGCTTAGTACCTTCGATTTAATAACTACACAAAATAATTTACTGAGGGCAAAGTTTCAATACACACAAAATCAATTTGACTATGTGTTTAAAATGAAAGTGCTGGAGTTTTATAAGGGGATGGGATTGCGGTTGTAGTATTGAGTACTTAGTATTTAGTATTTAGACAGGGGCTCAAATGTGGAAGTAACTTTTTAAATAGCTTATATGAATAAATTTTTGATAAGACATATAAACTAAAAAGTATTGTGAGCTAGTCTAAATACTATGTACTCAATACTAAATACTTTGATAAATAAACTAAAAAGTATTGTGAACTAGTCTAAATACTAAGTTCTCAATACTAAATACTATTTTAAACTGAAAGTATTGTAAACTAGTCTTAATACTAAGTACTCAATACTGAATACTATAATAAACTAAAAAATATTAGAGACTAGTCTCAATACTAACATCTCAATACTCAATACTCAATACTGAATTATGAATAAGAAAACAAAATGGATTTTAATTGGCCTAGCAATTTTAGTGGTTGCTTTAATTGTACTATCAAAAGTAGGAGCATTTGGTAAAGAAGAAGGCACAAAAGTAACCGCCGAAAAAGCACAGAAGCGCAACATTACCGAAGTGGTAAATGCTAGTGGAAAAGTATATCCGGAGATAGAAGTAAAAGTTAGTCCAGATATTAGTGGAGAAATAACCGAGCTTACTGTGCAAGAAGGCGACACGGTAAAAAAGGGACAAATACTAGCTCGTATATATGCAGATGCGTACAACATACAACGCAGCCAAGCGGCTAGTGGTGTGGCGCAAAGCCAAGCGCAAGTAGGCGTGCAGCAAGCGCAGGTAAATAATTCGAAAGCGGCGTTGGGGGCATTGCAGGCGCAACAAGAGCAAGCGGAACGTACCTACAATATGCAAAAACAATTGTTTAACGATAAAGTAATAAGTGCAGCAGAGTTTAATGTAGCCGATGCAAATTATAAAACAGCAAAAGCAAATTACAATGCCGCAGTGCAAAGTATTAACGGCGTAAAAGCAAGTGTACAAAGCGCAAGAGCAAATGTGCAAACAGCACAAGCAAGTTTACAAAAAGCAAATACAGACCTTGGTAGAACAGCCATAATAGCGCCAATGGATGGCGTGGTAAGTTTATTGAATGTAAAAAAAGGAGAAAAAGTAGCGGGCAATAGTTTTAATGTGGGTACAGAAATGTTGCGCATTGCGGATATGGATAAAATAGAAATTCGTGTGGACGTAGGTGAAAATGATGTACCAAAAGTAAAGCTTGGCGATAGCGCTATTGTAAGTGTAGATGCCTACAGCGAAAGAAAATTTAAAGGTTTGGTTACACAAATTGCAAGCAGTAACAATGGTGCATCTAGCCAGCTTGGCGGCGCTACAAGCGATGTTACACAATACAAAGTTTATATACGCATCATCAAAGAAAGCTATGCAGATTTATTGGGCAAAGGAACTTTTCCATTTCGCCCGGGCATGAGTGCCAATGCAGATATACAAACCAACACACACACAAATGTAATAAGTGTACCTATAAATGCAGTAACCACAAGAGATAAAAATGATAGCACCAGTGCTAAGGTAGATAAGAGCAAAGAAAAAGATAATGAAGATGAAAATATAGTGGCAAAATCAACATCTGACGATGATATAGAAGTGGTAGTATTTGTAAAAGACAAAGATAATAAAGTAAAAAAAGTGCCCGTAAAAACTGGCATACAAGATATAAATAACATAGAAATAATAAGTGGCTTAAAAGAAGGCGAAGAAGTAATTACTGGACCTTACGACGTTGTAAGTAAAACATTAAAAAAGGGCACACAAGTAAAAGTGGTAGATAAAAAAGAATTGTTTGATACCAAAAAATAAATACGTAAATACACGTATGCACTTCGGAAATTACTACAATTCCTTTATTGAGTTTTGCAATGCAGCTAATTCACCTATCTTAGCATCTATATAATTGATATTAAAAAGTTAATGTGAGATTAAAATTAATAGCTTCGGTAATTGTAATGTTTGTTTCCTATTGGGCGGCTGCACAAAATATAAAATTAGGCGTAGTAGTAAAAAATGAAAAGGGTGAAGTTGTACAAAATGCAACTGCACAAATTTTGCGCATTTCAGACAGTTCTATTATTGCTGTAAAAACGCTTAAGCCCAATGTGTTTTTTTCTGTGCCAAAAAACAATAGTTATTTTTTACGAATTACTACTGTTAATATCAATAAGATTTTTCAAAAAATATTTATTGCAGATGTTGATACAACCATAAATATTGCGGCTACTACAAAAGCTAAAAACCTGGATGCGGTAGTGGTTACCAGCACTACAAAAGCATTAATAAAACAAGAAGACGATAAAACCATTGTAGATGCTGAGCCTTTGGCAAATAGTAGCACCAATGCTTTGGAGGTTTTAGAAAAAACGCCTGGCGCCATTGTGGATCAAGATGGAAACGTTTATTTAAATAGTGCTACTCCTGCCACTATTTATATTAATGGTAGAGAATTAAAATTGAGTGCTGCTGATGTTTCTTCTCTCCTAAAAAGTTTACCGGCCAATAGTGTTTCTAAAATAGAGATTTTACGCAGCCCATCTGCAAAGTTTGATGCAGCTAGTAGTGGTGGTATTGTAAATATTGTTTTAAAAAAGGGCGTAAAGCTTGGTACCAATGGAAGTGTTGATGCATCTTATTTTCAAGGCGTATATGCTACAGAAACAATTGGGTTTAGTGTAAACAAAAACCAAAATAAATTAAACACTTACCTCTCTTACAATTTTACAAATCGTGAAAGTTTTTTTGTTTTAAATTCGGAGCAACCACTCACATTAGCCAATGTGCTTCGTGTACAGCAGTCTTATACAAAATTTAATGCCACTACCAATTATGCCAGTGGTGGATTTGATTATGCTGTAAATAAAAAATGGAGCATTGCATTAGATACTCGTTTTACAACAAACAACAACAGAGGCAATGTTCGCAATGATATAGACATTTTAACAGCTAATCGTCAATATCAAATTGGAAAAAACATTTCGTTAGTAAACAATACTGGCCCTACTTATTTTATAGGAAATACTTTTTCTACAAAATATAAAGTTGATAGCTTCGGAAGCGAATGGACAAATTCACTTGATTATAGTCATTACAAAAATGACAACAAACAGTTGTATGATAATATCAGCATCATCCCACAAAAAAACACATTGCTTGGTGATGGTGATATTCAAAATAAAAAAAATATTGTAGCGTTTAAAAGTGATTTGGTTTTAAAAACAAAAACTAAAATTACTATTGAAGCTGGTGCCAAAATAAATTATAGTGCAAGCAATAACAATGCACTTTATTTTGCAGATAGCAGCACTGGTAAATATTTAAATAAGTATCAAACAAGTTCTTTTAATTATAATGAAAACATTGCCGCTGCTTACTTTCAGGCATCTAAAACTTTTAAAGGTTTTACCATAAAGCCAGGGTTGCGTTTAGAATATACAGATATTACGGGGCAGCAAATTGTTCCTACGGCATCTACATTTAAAATAAACCGTACCGATTTATTTCCATACATTTATTTGCGTCATGGACTTGGAAAAGCCCTAGGCTTTAAGCTAACTGGCAATTTAATTTTTAGAAGAAGTATTACCCGTCCGTCTTACGAAGCACTAAATCCGTTTCCAAAATTTGTAGATCAATATACGTATGATGTAGGTAATCCAAATCTTCGTCCGCAAATTACAAACAATTATGAGTTTAATGTAAATGCAAATGAGTTCCCCATTTTTTCTGTTGGGTTAAATGACATACAAGATATTTTTACAACCCTTACTAATGCAAAATTTGATACGCTATTTCGCACATGGGATAACCTTGGCCAAAATAAAGAAGTGTATATGCGTTTAGTTGGTGGTATTCCCCCCGGTAAAAAATATTTCTTTTATTTAGGTACTCAAATGAATGTGATAAATTATGATGGTATTTATAACGGGGAGTTATTTAAATACCATAGAGCAAGTTGGAATATTTTTACTTTTCATAGCTACAAAGCTACGCCTACACTTAATCTTAGCCTACAAGGTTTTGTACGTATTAATGGTGTTTTTAATTTCTTTGAAACAAAAACATTTGGGTCGCTAAATTTATCTGCTAACAAAAGTCTTTTGAAAAAGAAAATGAACATTATACTTTCTGTAAATGATTTATTGCTTACCAATAGAATTCGGTTTGATGTAAATGTGCCCAAGTTTATTGCTAACGGAATTCAATACGGCGATACAAGAAGAATTGGTATAGCATTAAAATATAATTTTGGCCTAAAACCAAAACCGGAAAGAGCGCCAGTTTTTGGTGCACCTATTGATACAAACTAAGGAAATAAAGATGCTGCAAGTTCTGTACTTTCTGGTTTGCCTACATCTATTAATTTTCCATTACTATGGTCAAATGCCATTATGGTATTCGTTTCTGCTAATCGCAAATACAAATCTATCATCGAAAATTTACCTTCTTCAGTAATTAAAGAAAATATTTTTGGAGAAATAATATGAATGCCGCTGAATGCTTTTTTTGTTCCCGCTTTTCCTTTTTGCTCATTTGTTTTTTCATTAAGCCAGCCACACAAAATATTATTATTATCAAATAATAAATAACGACTTGTTGGCCTGTCGGTAACAGCAAGTGTAGCTAATGGATTTTTTTCTTTGTGCTGAGTAAGCATTTTACCCAAGTCTAAATCGGTAAGCATGTCTGCATTTATCAATACAAAAGGTTCATCGCTATTTGTAAAAAATGTTGCTGCTTTTTTCAAACCGCCGCCAGTTTCCAATACTTCGTTTGTTTCATCACTTATTACCACATTGCTTCCCCAGCCACTACTGCTTTTTATTTCATCTATAATTTGATTGGCAAAATGATGCACGTTTACTACTACATTTTTAAAACCATACGCTTGTAGGTATTCAATATTTCTTTGTAACAAAGTTTTTCCATTTATAGGAAATAAAGCTTTGGGGTGCTTTTCTGTAAAGGGTTTTAGCCGAGTGCCGAGGCCTGCGGCGAGTATCATTGCTTTCATTTATCAATCATGTTTTACTAAAGATATTGTTTTCATTGCCTCGCAATAAAAATTATATGGCCACAAAGGAGCTAAGCCACAAAGGAAAACTTCGTTTTTATTTATTGCTTCGCAATAAATAAAATTGCCACAAATCACACGAATAAAATATATTGGTTGTAATTAGTGCAATTCGTGGCTAACTAAAACTACTCTGCAAAATTCTGCTCCACATGTTTCACCACCACCTTCACCGCATATTTATTTTTTAAATGCCTTGCCAATGCATCTGCTGCATATACACTTCTGTGTTGGCCTCCTGTACAACCAAAGTTTACTTCCAGTATTTCAAAATGTCGCTTTATATAATCTTCTACAGAAATATCTACGGTGCTAAAAACCCCAGCTAAAAATTCATCCATTCTAGTTTTCTCGGTAAGATAATCTTGTACGGGTTTATCTCTACCAGTTTCTGTTTTGTGTTGTTCTATTCTACCAGGGTTTAATATCCCTCTACAATCAAATACAAACCCTCCACCGTTATCACCCACATTTTTTGGATAACCGCTTTTTAAAAATGAAAAGCTTTTTATTTGTACAACTAGTGGAGTTTCTTCCGTTGCCTTTGTTGGTTCAAAGCGATGAATTACTTCATCTGCAATAATAAGTTCTAATACTCTTTCAAACTCTGGTACACTAATACCCATTTTATTTTTTTGCAAAAACCATTTTAAATTTCGCAATGCTAATGGAATGCTTGTAAGAAAATGTGCTTTTCTTTCAAACAAACCTCTAAAACCATAAGCTCCCAGCACTTGTAATAAACGGATGAGTACATAGCCATTATATTGGCTCACAAACCTTGCTCTATCTATTGTTGGCCCCAGTTCTACTTCTGCACAATCTAAATAATATTTCAGCAATTCATTTTTCCATTCATCACTTAAATCTGCTTTTGCTTGCCATAGCATAGATGCCACATCGTATTGTAGTGCTCCATGCATACCACCTTGGTAATCTATAAAAAATGGTTCGTCATTTTTTATCATCACATTTCTACTCTGAAAATCTCTAAACAAAAAATATTTATAATCCGTATGGTTTAAGTACGTACTTAATGCATCTAAATCATCGCCAAGTTTTTCTTTATCGTAAGGAATTTTTAATGTGTCTAAAAAATAGTATTTAAAATATAGGAAATCGCTTAGTATGGCTTGCTTACCAAATTCTTTGCTGGTAATGCATTTATTGTAATCAAGATTTTTATCTCCATTTATTTGTAAGCGTGCAAGTGCTTTCAATGTTTTTTTATAAAGCAGTTTTATATTTTCTTTTGGACCATTTGCTTCTAATGTATCTAACAAAGAAGTATTACCAAAATCTTCTTGTATGTAAATATTTTTTTCGTTATTTACTGCAAATACTGATGGTACAGGCGCTCCCGCATTTTTAAAATGATTGGTAAAATAAAGAAAGGTTTCATTTTCTTTTAAATTGTTGCTGTAGGTTGCTATAAAACTTTCGTCAGTTTCTGTACTTATGCGAAAATAAACTCTATCCCCACCACTTTGAGGAAGCTTATCAATTGATTTAATTTTTGTTGTATTAAATTCTTTAAAAAGAATTTCTATCTGCTCTTGTGGTGTAGCCATTTTTATCTGATGTTGAGGCGCAAAAATAAACAAAATTAATTTCTCGTTTTAAAATAAATCATACTGTTTTAATTCTTATCGCTTTTTTGTTTGTAGCTTTAACTAAAATTTTTAAGTATGAAAAAGTTCTTCATTTTATCCATTATCATCATTTTTTGTATTAATGATTCTTTTGCTCAGTTTTTTAAAAAAGAAGAAACCTTTGCACATACATTTTCTATTGTTGCAAGAGATGAAATTACCGGCGAAATGGCTGTGGGTGTGCAAAGCCATTGGTTTAGCGTAGGCACAGCAGTACCTTGGGGCGAAGCGGGAGTGGGTGTTGTAGCAACGCAAGCTTTTGTAAATAAAAGTTATGGTATAAAAGGATTGGCATTAATGAAAGAAGGTAAAACTGCTACAGATGCATTGAGTGAATTACTAGCAAAAGACGAAGGTAGAGAAGTAAGGCAAGTGGCCATGATAGATGTAAATGGAAATGTAGATTCTTATACTGGAAAAAATTGTATTGATTATG
>JAYSOC010000258.1:0-4377 GCA_043723285.1 Ferruginibacter sp.
GGCAAAAATGTATGCGATAAAATAATAGAAGACTTAGCATCTCAAAATGTTTTAATCATAAGTGGTCTTGCATTTGGCATAGATACCATTGCACACAAAGCAGCGCTAAAAAATAACTTAAAAACAGTGGGTGTAATGGCGCATGGGCTAGATAAAGTTTATCCAGCGCAAAACAAAACGCTAGCTGTAGAAATGCTTAGTCAAGGTGGATTACTTACCGATTTTATGAGTAGTACCAATCCTGACCGTCAAAATTTTCCACGTCGCAATAGAATAGTAGCGGGCATTTGCGATGCACTTATTGTGATAGAAAGTAGTGCAAAAGGTGGTTCACTTATTACTGCGGAATTAGCCAACAGTTACAATAAAGATGTATTTGCCATTCCAGGAAGGGTTACAGATAGTAGAAGTGAAGGTTGCAATTATCTCATTAGAAATAATAAATCTTTACTTATAACATCGGCTGATGATTTATTGCACATCATGAACTGGAAAGATGCACCAAAAAAAATAAAACAACAACGAGAACTTTTTATAGAACTTACGCCAGATGAAAAAATAATTACAGATATTTTAAAAGAAAGAGAAAACATTCAAATAGATGAATTGTATTTTAAAAGTGGGCTAAGCAGTAGTGCAGTAGCCCAAGCGTTGCTTATGTTGGAAATGCAGGGCGTGGTGGCATCTTTGCCGGGTAAAGTTTTTAAATTGATATAAAATAGTAATGCAAAAAAATTATTTGACTTGGCTGTAAATAGTGTTTTTAAGGCAGATACAGCCAAGTCAAAACATTTTACACTTTGCTTAATATGGTTATTACCCTAACTTATTGCAAGTTTAAAATAATGATTATCTCAAAAAGATCTAGCAATTATTTAAAAAAAATAGAACAAACGCTATTGACATATTTCTATAGGCAGATTAAATATAGAAATATTCAAAATATAGAGTTAGCTGTAAGTGGTATTTTTTATATATTTACAGCCAAATCAAAATTATGGAAGATATCATAGGACGACAAAAAGAAATGAAAATATTTTCTGCTGTGTTAAAAGGCAATCGTTCAGAATTTATTGCAGTATATGGCAGATGAAGGGTAGGAAAAACATTTTTAATACGCAACGCCTTCGCTTCACATTTTGTGTTTCAACTTACGGGGTTAGCCAACTCTGACACACAAGAACAACTTGTAAATTTTAATACTGCACTTATAAAAGCAAATAAAAAACCAAAAACACCAATTAAAGATACTTGGTTTGCTGCATTTGTGCAGCTTGAGGAATTTTTAGAAAAATCTACAGCAGAAAAAAAAGTAATCTTTATAGATGAGCTCCCTTGGTTAGATACACCAAACGCACGTTTTATACAAGCATTAGAACATTTTTGGAACAGCTGGGCATCTGCACGAAAGGATATCATTTTGGTAACCTGTGGTTCTGCAGCCTCGTGGATGATAAACAAACTAATTAACAATAGAGGAGGTTTACACAATAGGGTTACAAAGCGAATAAAAATCTCACCATTCACCTTACAAGAATGCGAACAACTTGTACAATCAAAAAAATCAGTTTTAGATAGATACCAACTTGTACAATTGTATATGGTATTGGGAGGTATTCCATTTTATTGGGATGAGGTTTCAACAGCATTAAGTGCTACACAAAATATACAAGAAATTTGTTTTAGTGAAAATGGAATACTACGTACTGAATTTAAAAAATTATTTAGCTCATTATTTAAAAATGCGGAAAGGCATACATCTATAGTACATGCGCTAGCAAAAAAAACAAAAGGATTAACAAGAGAAGAGATTATTAAGGGTTCTAAACTTACAGATGGAGGAGGGCTGACCCGTCTTTTAGATGAATTAGAACAAAGTGGTTTTATAAGAAAGTACAAGCCATTTGAAAAGAAAAGAAGAACAAGCCTTTACCAGTTAGTAGATTTTTACACGTTGTTATATTTACGCTATTTAAGCGATAATGAAAACGAGGTATATGATAAAAACAAATGGTTAAATACATTTGAACTGCCAACTTACAAAGCTTGGAGTGGCTATGCATTTGAGCAAGTTTGCTTATATCACATAAACGAAATAAAAGAAAGTTTGGGGATAGCTGCTGTGGAAACAAATATATCTAGCTGGCGTAGTACAACATTGGATAATGGCGCACAAATAGATTTAGTTATAGACAGAAGAGATCGTGTAATAAACATTTGCGAAATGAAATACAGCGTTAATAAATTTGTAATTGACAAAAAATATGATGCTGAATTAAGGAATAAAATTGAAGCATTTAGAAAAGAAACGGGCACTAAAAAATCTATTTTTCTTACAATGATTACAAGCTTTGGTTTGGAAACAAATAATTATGCAGCAGGAATTGTGCAGAATGAAGTGACGATGGATGCATTGTTTAGATAGAAGAGACGACGGACAACAGACGACGGACAACAGCACCGCAACTTCTCATACAACTTTGAACCTTGAACCTTGAACTTTGAACTTTCCTCCTTCAACTTTGAACTTTAATGCAACCTTCCTATCTTTGCCTATGGCAACAATAAAATCTCCCACAAACAACAAATCAAAAAAATTTTTTGGCGAAGGACTCACCTTCGATGATGTGTTACTAATGCCCGCATACTCGCAGGTACTACCACGAGATGTAAACATACAAACCATACTAACCAAAAATATTACGCTCCATGTACCATTGCTTAGCGCAGCCATGGATACGGTTACCGAAGCTACACTAGCCATTGCATTAGCAAGAGAAGGCGGGCTTGGTATTTTACACAAAAACATGAGCATAGAGCAGCAAGCCGAGCAAGTGCGAAAAGTAAAAAGAAGTGAAAATGGATTGATACTCGACCCCATAACACTATCGCCAGATGCCACAGTGGGAGAAGCTTTGCAGCTAATGAGAGAAAATAAAATTGGCGGTATTCCCATTGTGGATGCACAGCATAAATTAGTAGGCATTCTTACAAACAGAGATTTACGTTTTGAAATAAATAGAAAAATAAAAGTGAGTGAGGTAATGACAAAAGACAACCTCATTACCGCACCCGAAGGCACCGATTTAAAAAAAGCCGAACTTATTTTCAAAAAAAATAAAATAGAAAAATTACCTGTGGTAAACAAAGCAGGTAAATTAATTGGCTTGGTAACATTTGGTGATATTTTAAAATTAAAAAATCATCCACACGCCGTAAAAGATTCTTACGGGCGCTTGCTTGTAGGTGCAGGCGTAGGCATTACACACGATACCATGCAACGTGTAGAAGCCTTGCATAAGGTAGGCGTAGATGCCATTTGTTTAGATAGTGCACATGGGCATACAAAAGGTGTTATAGATATGTTGAAAGCCATAAAAAAATCATACAAAACCCTTGATGTAATTGCAGGAAATATAGCCACAGCCGCAGGTGCAAAAGCATTAGCCGATGCTGGTGCCGATGCGGTGAAAGTAGGTATTGGCCCGGGTTCTATTTGTACTACAAGAGTTGTAGCCGGCACTGGTGTACCACAAATAACTGCGGTAATGCAAGCGGCGGCAGCTATCAAAAATAAAAACATCGGTATCATTAGCGATGGTGGAATTCGTTACACTGGCGATATGGTAAAAGCACTTGCCGCTGGGGCCACTTGTGTAATGATGGGCAATGTATTTGCAGGCACAGAAGAAAGTCCTGGTGAAACCATAATTTATGAAGGCAGAAAATTTAAACAATACCGTGGCATGGGCTCGCTTGGTGCCATGGCGCAAGGCAGCAGCGATCGTTATTTTCAAGATGTGGAAGATGATATAAAGAAATTTGTACCCGAAGGTATCGAAGGTCGTGTGGCATTTAAAGGCAGTTTAAAAGAAGTGGTGCATCAATTTACTGGCGGCCTAAAAGCTGGTATGGGTTATTGCGGAGCCGCTAATATAAAGGCTTTGCAAGCAAACGGACAGTTTGTAAAAATAACCAATGCAGGTATGAAAGAAAGTCATGCACACGATATTGCTATTACGAAGGAAGCGCCAAATTATAGTAGGTAGCTCTTCGCCTGTGGCGAAGGGAATTGATAAAAATTATTTTTGTCCAAACAAAGAAGCAGCTATGGTCATCATCGTTGTGTCACTCACTTCATCTGCATACCATTATTCATCATTTATTATGCAATAGATTGTGCAATTTTGATTTACTATATTTACTATTTTAATATCAAACATTTTGTTTGTAAACACTTGCTGGTATTTAAAAATGGTTAAGCCAATGAATTTAAGGTTGTCAGCCTGAGGCACTCATAAAAAAGTTTTTTAAGCTCTTTGCAAATGACATACAAGAAAAAGTTTTCCGCAGCTTCGCTGCGAAAAATATGGCCTG
>JAYSOC010000259.1:0-1753 GCA_043723285.1 Ferruginibacter sp.
TTGGAAAACGTATTACAAATTGAAATGACTTTCTGAGATGTCAAACACATTTGTAATAAGTTTGGATTGAAAGAATAAAACCTTTCTATTATTTTATTAATTGCTATTTGTTGAAGCGGTTCGAATTATTGCCCAATTGAAAAACTATAGATGAAGAGCTGGCGGATAGAAGCAAGTACCCCACAGGAATGGAGCGATAGCGGAATGACGAGGAGTACTGCGTATAGCCGCTGCCAATGCTGAAAATGGTATGTGGGTGATAGCACAAAGAAGAAGAAGTTCAAAGTTGAAAGTTCAAAGTTTATTCTGAAAACGTAGCTTTTGGGTAATTTCAAAGTTTTGCAATTAATTGGTTTTTAATTGTTAAGTAAATTATTCATTATTCATTATCCATTATTCATTAAAAAAACATACTTTTGCGCTCCGAAAAGAGCAATCTTTTTAGACATTTCCCACACGGCTCCATAAGTGTTCATCATTTTGAACCGCCAGCAGGGAGTAACATTAATAAGTTATAATAATGCCAAAGGTAAAAACAAACAGCAGCGCAAAAAAGCGCTTTAAAGTTACCGGTACAGGTTTAATTACTTTTCAAAAACCTTTCAAACGCCACATTCTTACAAAAAAATCTACCAAGCGCAAGCGTGCTATGCGTAAAGATGGTATGGTTGACTCTACACAAATGTATTTTGTAAGAAGACTTTTAGGATTGAAATAAACCACCGATGCTCGAGCAAGATGCTTAAGCAAATTAACTATTAACTTTAAAAAAAATTAGATATGCCACGTTCAGTAAACTCTGTAGCTAGTAGAGCCCGCAGAAAAAGAATTTTAAAAGCCGCTAAAGGATATTACGGCAAAAGAAAAAATGTATATACCGTTGCCAAAAACGTAATGGAGAAAGGTTTGACGTATAGCTACGTTGGCCGTAAAAACAAGAAGCGTGAGTTCCGTACATTATGGATAGCCCGTATAAACGCTGCCGTACGTGAAGAAGGAATGATATACAGCGAATTTATACACAAACTTGCTGAGAAGAAAATAGACCTTAACCGTAAAATGCTTGCAGACCTTGCTATGAACGAGCCTGCTGCTTTTAAAGCTTTGGTAGCTTCAGTAAAATAAAATTTACTTTTATATTTTTTAAGAACCGTTCTTTTTTAGGAACGGTTTTTTTGTGGGTGTATGTTTTATGTATTCGTTAATTAAATGCTATGACTGTATGACTAACTTTAGTTTTAAATAATAATCATGATTAATATTTCATGATACAAATTTGTGGTCTGCCTTTAAAGGCCTTTGCGATTTACAAGTGTTGATTATGTACGCTCATAAGTAAATGAGGTTACCAACTCAGGCTTAATGTGTGTTTTGCATAAACTTGTTTTATAATTTTGCTAGCGCACATTATCTTCGCCACAAACCTGCGCTAATAGAGGGAAAATTGCAATTTGTCAAAAATATTTTATTATGCTCTAGGTGATTCTAATAACCATCCTGCTGCAATTAATTCTTGAATTGATTCGTCAAGTTTCCCCGCATCCTTTATAGTAAAAATATCTTTTTTTGAATTAATTTTTCTGGAATATAGTCGTTCAAAATTAAAACGGTAAAACCAATACTCATTAATCCAATTACAAATCCAAATGGCTGAAAGAGGCAGAAGAATAAACATATTATCAATGCTATCGACCAACTATATATTTTAGCTTTCTTTTTTGCTGTTTTATGAATTTCTAAACAAGATTTACAT
>JAYSOC010000260.1:0-11236 GCA_043723285.1 Ferruginibacter sp.
AGATTTGTCCATATTATCCTTTTTCTCGTAAATCAAGTATAATATAAAAGGGTGGAAAATCCACCCTTTATTTTTTTATCTCGGACAACAATAATTTACAATATATATTTTTAATAAAATTTATCTAACGAACAATTAAAACAAAAGGATGATAAACCCTTTCTGCCTTTCTATAAACTTCTGCCTTATCCAAGGTCATCGGTTTTGTTTGTTGCTTTAAATACATGTCCACTTGGTCGTCAAAATGTTTGTTGCCAGGTTTTGCACTTGCACCATACATATTTATGGTTTCTATTTTTGGTAAACCTTCTTTGGCAAAACGTACAAACATGATTAACCCATCGCCGCCAATAGATTTTAGTCTGCCATTTTTTATTGGCTCAGTCCATTGAGGAGAAAGCACATCGGGAAAACCACCGAGTGACCATTGTTTATCACCACGTACCAATTTTTGTAAATCGCCTAGTGAGATATCTGTATTGCCAAAATTTGTTTGCATATAATCGTGGACATGCTTGTACGTTTCTATGGCTTCTTGTTTTGTAATAGCTCTTGGTGCTTGGCCTTGCAATGCTTTTTTGAGATGCTCGTAGGTTAATAAAAATATAGCAGCGCCTTTGCTTTCTGCATTGCCACGCTTATCCCAATTTTTAAATGTATTAATAAGGTTCACATATTCAGGATAATCTTTTTCATTTAGCAAAAACATGCTATCTAATTTGTACAAGTATTGCAGTTCTGTTGGTAATTTTTTATCAAATTTAATAGACTTAAATTTTTCGTAACTGAGTTTTTCATTTTGAGGAAACAGTTCCATAAAACGTACGTTCCTATTCAAACTGTATTCTTCCCAACCATCTTGCTTTGCAAAGGAAGATGCTTTTAAATCATCGGCTGTGGCAGTAGCCAAAAATGGTGAATGATTGGTGTTAAATAAAAAACCACTTTTTGGATTTATATATTGTGGTAACGTATTTAGTTTTCTAAATTCTGTCCACAAAGTGGTAGAAGTATTGCCTGGCAAGGTTTTCTTCCAATCGTAACCGCTTGCACGTATAGGCATGGCAGCATTGTTTATGTAAAAAATAGTATCATGCTTATCGGCATACATAATATTAAACATACTAAGTTCTTGCTTGCTTAGCGCTGCATAAAACTCTGTATAGTTCTTTGCTTTGTCCATTTGGTACCATTGGTCTAGCGCACCAATTTTCATATTGGCACCAAGGCGCATACTAAAAAAACCTGCTTTATTTTTCATAGTAGCGCCATACTTACTCCAATATATTTTTCTTTTTATGCCAATCGGAATTCCTTTTATGTGCAGCTTTATAGTTTTCACTTCAAGGTCCACCCATTGCCCATCAAATTTATATTGTGTTATATTATCTGGGTTCATTTCTAATTGGTACTCATCAAACCTATCACAAAAATTTACAGTGTGTGCCCAACCCAAATTTTCGTTTGCACCATGTAGTATACAAGGTGCACCAGCAAGCAAACCCCCTGTTATATTCAAACCTTCTTCGCTACACAAATGTGCTTCGTAAAACGACTGTGGGCCTGTGTTTGGTTGATGTGCATTGATCAATAAAAAAGATTCGCCCGTAGTTGTTTTTGTATTGCTGATGGCAAATGAATTGCTGCCTTTTTTATTATACTCTGCTGCTTCGGGTTCTGAATTACTAAATATTCTTAACAAGGCTTTATCAGCGCCATTAAAAATGGTGAGTGCAAATACAGATGATGAAACATATTCTTTTTCGGTGATGGGAAAAATATTTTTATGGAGTAACTCGCTTTTGTGGGTGGCCGCATATGCATTTATGCCTTGCACATACCCATGTATAAGTGTGAGGAATGCTGGAGAGAGCGTATTCCATTTTTCTTCTGTAATTTCTTTGCAGCGAAATAATGCAAATGCGTAATCCCCTGCTACGGCTTTTTTACCCATAACCTTTCCCATTAAACCTTTTACTGGCAAAAGCAATTGTTGCATGCTTTCAAATTCATCTTCGGCTTCTGCCCATGCAAGTCCGTACGCTACTTCGGCATCTGTTTTTGCAAAAATATGCGGCACACCAAAGCTATCTCTTACAATATCTATGGCTATTGGGTTTATAGGCAATTGAGCAAAAGTAGTTGTTGCTGTAAAGCAAAATGCGAAGAAGAAAAATAACGTTTTCATTTAAAAAAGTTGGGAAGGGAATTTAAATATCGTTTATAAAGATAAGCAAATTATAAGGTTTGGGAGAAAGTCATTTTAGAAATGATGGTGAATGATATTTGTTTAAAAAAATATTTCATTGATTGCTAAGCAATATTTTTTTGAGTTGTTATAGTTTTTTGCAAATAATTGCGATAGTGGTAATTAATTTTTAACAAAATGAATACAGTTTTAATTAAATTAAAAAACGGTCTGCGAAATGTGTCAGACACCTCAGATAGAGTCTTTGTAGTTAAAGGCCTTCAATCAGGTGTCAGACACATGCGCCGCCTTAAATAATTTATAGCGCTTTAAACAATGGAGTGCTTTTATAATTGTCGCTTATTAATTCACCGCAGAGAAATGAGTTAAAAGAGACTTCGCAGAGAATCTCTGCGTAATCTCTCTGCTTTCCTTTTCTCTGCGGTTATTTTTTTATCGCTATAATCTACTTTTGAGTGCTACAATTTTAAATACACATAAACAATGTTTGTAAAAGTTGTTAGAAATATTTGTGTAGGGCTTGCATTATAAATGTTCAATAAAGTTTCTAGTGTTGAAAATCTACGCCCGATAGAAGTGGAAAGCCCACAGCCCGAGGTACGAGGGCGAGGACTTGGAACGGATAGCGGGACCACAGCTGAACAAAGAACCAATGCTTGCGTTCAAAAAAAAACTCTTCAACTTTTCAACATTTTCAACAACATTCAACCCTACAACAATATTCCTTTTAAGAAAAAATACGCCACCGAAAAATAAATGACAATACCAGTAACATCTACAAGCGTAGCCACAAATGGTGCAGATGATGCTGCAGGATCTAGTTTTAATTTTTTGAGAAAAATAGGAAGCATAGAACCCATGAGGCTGCCCCACAAAACGATACCAATAAGGGAGAAAAATATTGTAGCAGCTACTAGTTTCCAATAAATACCATAATCGAAAATGTGTAAATTTTGCCAAAGAATAATTCTTAAAAAACCAATGCTGCCAAGTATTACGCCGAGTATAAAACCTGATATTAATTCACGACGCATTACACGCCACCAATCTGTGAGCGTTACTTCGCCAAGTGCCATGGCTTGTATAATAAGTGTGCTGGCTTGCGAGCCGCTATTGCCGCCACTACTCATTATTAGCGGAATAAACAATGCAAGCACTGTGGCGGTTTCTATTTCGTGTTGAAAAAATTGCATGGCAGTGGCCGTAAGCATTTCGCTGATAAAAAGTATAACCAACCAACCTGCTCTTTTCTTTATTAATTTTGGAATGCTGATGTCTAAATAAGGCGCATCAAGCGCTTGGGTACCACCAATTTTTTGTATATCTTCTGTATATTCTTCCTGCGCTACCCAAAGCATATCATCGATTGTAACTATGCCGAGTAAGATATTTTTTTCGTCTGTTACTGGCAATGCCACACGGTTGTTCATTTTAAAAACTTCGCTGGCTACTTCTTGGTCGTCGTTTACTTTTAAAGAAATAAAACGTTCGTCCATTAAGTCGCTCACTTTTGTATCTGGCGATGCTATGAGAAAATCTCTGATTCTAATATCGTCTATCAATTCTCCACGGCCATCTATTACATAAATTACATCGATGGTTTCGCTATTGCTGCCCCAGCGCCGAATGGTATCTAATACTTCTTGCACGGTATTGTACTCATACACATACACATAATCTGGGGTCATGAGCCTGCCCACGCTATTTTCAGGATAGCCAAGTAATTCTAATGTAATTTTTCTTTCGGCTGGCTCTAATGTTTTTATGAGTTCTCTTACGGTATCGGTTGGTAGTTCTTCCAAAAAATCTACTCTATCATCGGGCGGTAATTCGTTGAGTAATTCTGCGCTTTTAAATGCGGGTAAATCTTTTATAATTCTTTTTTGCTCGCTTGCATCTAATATTTTGAAAACGCTTGCTGCTCGGTGTATGGAGAGGTGCGCAATAATTTGTGTTTCGTAATCTTTATTATCATAAATAAGATTGGCAACATCACTAATATTTTGATCGTTTAAAAAATCTTTTATAGCTAATTTATCTTCGGAAGCTATTACTTCTTCAAACTGTTGTTGCAATGATATTTCTATACTTTCCAAAGACATGAATACAATTTGTTATTTTTGTTTTTAATTGGGCGCAATTTAGCCTTTTATTTTTATGATTTTACCTTGTTTATTTATTGCTGCTACATCGCAAAAGGGTAGAGGTGTGTTTACACACGAAGCCATAGCTACCGAAACAGTAATTGAAGTAGCGCCAGTAATTGTAATGCCACAAAAAGATAGAGTGCATTTGGATAAAACCCTACTGCACGATTATATTTTTGAGTGGGGCGATAACCTTGACCAATGCGGTATGGCGCTTGGTTACATACCCATTTACAACCACAGCTATAAAAGTAATTGCGATTATTTTATGGATTACGAAGCGCAAACGATTATGATAAAAACGGTAAGAGAAATTGCGGCAGGTGAGGAGCTTACCATAAATTATAATGGTGATTGGGATAATGAAAAAAAGATTTGGTTTGAGGTGAATGGGTGATTAAAAAAATTGTCAATCGATTTTATTTTCTTGTTTTAAACTTTATTAACTTATTTCTATATGGCAATAAAAATTCACCGCAGAGTAAAAGAGAAAAAGGAGTTTGCGCAGAGAAAAACTCTGCGAAGACTCTGCTAACTTATTTCTCTGCGGTGAATAAAAGCTATTCCACACTCACCCGTACCCCCTCACTATGGCTCGTAAACTCTGGCGCATACATACATTGTATGCTTGTAATGCCATTGCTAAAATTGCCATTGTGGGTTACAAATAATGCATATTCAAAAACGTAGGTGCCCTTTGGCAACCAACCAAAAAAGAAATTGGTGCTAGCATCTTTGGTGCTCTCGTAATAACCAAGCCCACCTTGGTATTTGTATTGGCTTATTACGTTGGTAGGCTCCATGCACGATGCACGCATGTCTTTCATGTGCACATATTCCATATCTCTATCGCTGCGCAATTCTATACGCACTTTTATTTTATCGCCTACTTTTATGGCTTCGCCATCTTTTATAGCTTGTAGCACTGGGCCTTTATCGGAGTTCTTTTCTATAAATAATTTCTTTACCAATTTTAGTGGCGTTTCTGCAGAAGTAATTTTGTCGAGGTCTTCAAAGTATTGCCAATAGGCACTTCCATAAGAAGTTGAGGAGTTTAGAGGTTTAGAAGTTGAGCTTTTTATTTCGACAGAAATATTTCCCATGTTTGGATTTACTTTTTCTGCTTCTATTCTCTTTTTGAAATAACCTGTGCCTGCTTCATTTTTATCGTCACCATTCCCTCCTCCTTCGGAGGAGGTTAGGAGGAGGCTGTTGCCAAGTTTTATTTCTACAATTTTTTCTTCACTCAACCAATCGCTACCATTTAATAACAAAGCATAACACGCTTCTGCAGTGGCTTTGGTAGTACCCCAATTTTGTGTTTGCTTTTGTTTGAGCAACCATGTTTTTAAATCATCTATGGTATTTTTGTTGGCATCAATATCCGTAAAAGCTTCTACTATCATGGCATGGCTTTCAATAGGTGCTTGGTACCAATAGTAACCACCTTTGTTAAAATCTTTCCAATACATACCAAACTCTTCACTGCTGATGCTATTTTGTTTTAGCGATTCTATAATGGCTTTTGCTGTTTTTGTATCTTCTTTTCTGTGCAATGCCAATGCTATCATGGCTTGCATATACTTGCTTTGGCTCAACCAGTATTTTGTAGCTTGACCTGTATAATAATCCACTGCTTTTTTTGCAGTTGCATTGATAGGTGTTTCGGTAAAAAAACTACGCATGTACAAATATTGAATAGCGGTAGAGGATAAATTGTTGTCAGACAATTTTGCTTTATATTTTATTAAATTATCGTACTCTTCTTTTAGCCTTGCGTCTAAGTATGGTAAAGCTTTATCTACTATTGGTTTTAGCTCTGCATAATCATTGCCTTGCACAGCTTTTAGTTTTCTTAAATGGCCAATACCAGTAACAATGTATTGCGTAATGTATCTATCATCTCTACCACCTTTAAACCATGCAAAACCACCATTGCTTATTTGCATATCTTTTAGTTTGGCCAATGTTTTATTTTTTTCTGCAGCTAAACGAACCATATCAAACAACAGTGCAATGTTTTTCTTTTGTTGTGTTTCGTTTTGTGCATCTAGCACCCAAGGTGTTTCTTGCAAGAGTACCGATTTTAATTCTTCATTTTTTTGCAAATTGCTCATCAGTGCAGCGGTATCTGTAATTTTCCATTTCTCAAAAACTTGTTTAATTTTTGGCGAAGCATTGCTAATAAACGATGCCAATGTGTTTGCATAATACCTGCTAAAACTTTGCTCTGCGCATTCATATGGATACTCCATTAAATATGGCAAAGCTTGCACGGCGTACCATGCAGGGTTGCTCGTATATTCCACCGTAAGTGCATGTGTGCTCAATGTTGCAGACGAGCCACTGTTTAACAATTTATCAAACTTGAAATTTTTGCTTGTAACATTTCTCATGTTTAACGGCATACTTTCTGTAACCAACATTCTGTTTGTAAGTACAGGTAATGCAGCTTCTTCACCATCACTATATAAATTATCTTTTGTAATCGCTTTAATACGATACATCATAGCCGCATTAAAATTGCTTGGCACTTCCATCGGAAATTTTACGGCCACACTTTGCCCTGCTGGTATGGTAAAATATTGGTTTGGAAAAACATTTTTAAACCAACCATCTACAGGCTTGTTTGTGCCAGCATCTAACAATTCTAATTGCGATGTACCAGTTATTTCTTTATCCGTTAGGTTTATAATTTTTGCAGAAAACTCCATCCTATCGCCTTCTCTTAAAAAGCGTGGGGCATTGGGTTGCACCATCAATTGCTTTTGTGTAACGGTTGTTTTTGTGGAAACCGCACTCGCCAATTCTTTTGTATGTGCCAATGTCATCATCTTCCATTGTGTTAATGCCTCTGGCATGGTAAATGAAAAAGCTACATTGCCATCAGCATCTGTTTGTAATGCTGGGAAGAAGAATGCGGTTTCGTTGAAGTTTTTACGAAGTTTGATTTCGGGTTGGGGAACTTTTTTTGAACCAGTTTTTGTAACAATTAATATTGCACCATTTACTCCATCTGCCCCATATAATTTTGTGGATTCTTCAGATTTTAAGATTGTAGTTGAAAGTATGTCTTCAGGGTTAATGCTGTTTAAATCTGATAATGAAGTAATTTTTCCATCAAGTATTAATAACGGTTGATTATTACCTGTTAAACTTCTTATGCCTCTTAAAGTAATTCTCGTATCACCACCAACACCACTATTTACAGTTTGTAGATTTAATCCTGAAACTTTGCCAGTTAAACCTGTTGCAATATTTTTATCCCTACTTTCACTATCTGCAACCATTGGTGCAGATGCACTTGCATAAACCATTTCTCTTTTGTATCTTCTACCATACCCAACCTCATTCCACCCATTATTCAACAAATAATCATACTGCTTTTCCAATCCATTCAAATATACATTTGGATATGTTTCGTTATCATTTGAAGACACATCATTAAATGTATTACCATTCCAATTATAATAACTATTTAACCCAGGCCATAAGTTAAATGCACCCCATGCATGCGGTTTAAACTGATCCAACGATGCATCATACATGCTTATCAATGTTTCTGCCGCTACTTTTTCGGCTTTGTTACCTGCTATTTTTATCTTCCATTTTTCTTGGCTGCCAGGCTCTAGTTTATCTCTAAATGTTTCGTAAGAAATATTCAAATCTTTATTGCTCCATGGCACAGCAAAATTTTCTGTACCGGTGTAAAAACGGTTGTGCTGCACAAATGCATAATTCATATTTATACCACCACGGTCTGCTTCAGTTACATCAATGATATTGGTAAATGTTTCTCCTGCGTTTACTGTAGGGTAGGTAATTTTATATTGCTCATTGGGTTTTACCACATTTTGTATGAGCCATATTTTTTCAAAACCGGTGGTAATGTTGTAAGTTATTTTTTCGTTAGGTTCTGCTATTTTATTTTTTACATCAATACTTATTGGCTCGGTTGACCTCACCCTCGTTCCCTCTCCAAGGGAGAGGGATGACGTGGAGACCGGCAAATAGACCTGCATATATTTTTCGCTCTTTACTTCTTCACCGTACTTGTCTTTTGTGGTAGCTATTATTTTATACCATCCGCTTTTAGTTAATCTTAAATCAGGAATCTTAAATCTAAAATCTATTGAAGTAGTATCTGATTTATTAATGGCTTTTTCTCCCAATTCCCATTTACTCATTTGGTCTTCATCTGCATACACATCATACGGAAAGCTTTGGTAATACTCACCTTTGTTCATGGCAAACAAATCTGGCTGTTCCCAATATCTTTTTCTAAATATTTTATTGGGCTCTTGCAATTTGTACATCACTACATTTACCGTAGCTTTTTCAAACAAGCCATTTGTGTTGGTTGTACTAATGCCAATATTTTTTATGCTGTCTGCATTTATTTTTTCATCGGCAATAATATCTAGTTTCAATGCTTGGTACGAAACAGAAACATCCGTAGATGCACTTCTTGTTTCACCATTTACATCTGTAATGTCCACACTTACTTTATAATCAAAAGTTGGTTGGTCTTTTTTTGCAACACTTTCATCTGGTATGGCTTTAAACGTAATGGTAAATTCTCCTTTAGCATCTGTAGTGGTATTGCCGTTCGTAATTTCCATGGCTTCACTTCCACTTCTTGGGTAATAGCCTCTGTAATATCCCCACCAAATAGGATAACGCACTTCTCTTACCACTCTGTAAGAAACCTTTGCCCCATCTATATTATTACCTGCATAAGCTTTTGCTGTACCTGTAATTTTAATATCGTCATTCACCCTATAAGTGCCTTCTGGTTTTTTTATTTCTGCAATAAATTTTGGTCGCTTGTATTCTTCCACACTCAAATACTGTGTGCTATTGGTAATAGAATCTTGAATATAAAAATTACAATTAAGTAACCCTTCTGGTATTTTAAAACTGCCATTGTACGACCCGTAGCTGTTTGTTGTGAGGGATATACTGCCTACTTTTTGTCCATTGTTATCATGCAATCGTATCGTATTTTTTTTATCTGCTACTACTTTACTATTTCTACCGCTGCTATCTGTTTCCGTCATTATGCCTTTAAAGAAAATCGTTTGTCCTGGGCGGTAAATACTTCTATCGGTAAATAAAAATGTACGCTTTACAGCTTGTCTGTTTTGGTTGTAGTCATCATAATAATAACTGTTGTATGCATCATCTGTAAACAATTCATCATTCTTATTTTTTATTTGCAAATAATAATTTTCATAATTTTTTGGATTTGCCATTTTTACAAAACCATTTTTATCGCTTGAGTATTTTGTGCCTTTTACTTCTTCATTTCTTCTTGTGCTGTTGTTGTACACATTATTCCAAATTTGTACAGTAGCATTCTCTAGTGGTTTTCCGCTTTCTCTATCTAACACATACAATTCATTTTTGTTATTGCTGATGTAGCTAATATTGCTCACATAAGTGGTAATACGCCCTATTATATTATTGCTTAGCGAAAAATCTTCTTTCATACTCACCAATACATAATACGACCCTTGTGGTAAGGCTTCTATTTTTATTTCTGCACTGTGCTCTTGAAAATCTTTTTGGTCAGGCATTGGCACTGCCCATGCTTTGGTAGGTTTTAGTGCAATAATACTTGGCCATACGGTTTCGTAATTTGTATTGTTTTCTATTTTCTTTATATCTTCTCTTGTCATTTTTATTACACGACAATAAATATTTTTTACATTTTTAAATTGTACCAGTGTGCGAAAAGCTTGGTTGTTTACATTAACTTTTTCGGTAATAAAATGCAAGCTTGGTCTTTCTATTTGGTTTAATAAATTCTTACAATTTATACCACCTTCGCTTTTAGGAAATTTAGCATAAGCCGCTTCGCAAATTTGTTTGGCTTTTACAATGTCAAATTGTGTAGTAGTGTTGGTTAATGGATTATACTCGCCACCGTTTTGTATGAGTATCTGCGCACGTAAGTATGATGCCTGTGCACTCGTAGGACTGTTGGCATATTTTGTTTCAATATTAAGCAAGGCATTTTCGTACAGCTTTTCTTTGTTGGTAAAAACGCCATGTTCATTTACAAAAGCCAATCTTTTAAGATCTGCATCTAGCAAGGCTTCGGGTTGTGCATCGTTTACATGGAATGCCAATAAACCCTGCATTAATAGTAGTGCATTAAAATACAACGATGCAGTATCTTTTGTTTTAAAATTATGTGAAATAAATTTTGCAACAGGTGCAAATGCCACATCTTCATTTATGATAAACTTATAAGAAGCACTCGTTACATCATTTTCTGGATTCATAAAATAATCCAATGCTCTATGGCTTAAAAAATCGTATAAAGTTGGGCGAAGGCTTCTGGTATTTTTCCCTTTTTCAATAATAACATCTAACGCATCAATTTTTGTTGCTTTTAATAATTCATCGTTTTTTAAAGATGCTTTGTATAAAGATGAAATTTTTTCATTCAGTTTTGTAATGCTCCAAGTAGTAATGTCGTTTCCTTTTTCTTCGGTAAGCGCAGTACGATTGTACAATTCGTAACGATGTTGCTCTTTGTAGGATTGAAACAATCGTGCTTGCATGCTTAGCAAAATATTTTTTGTAGGCGCTTTTGTTTTGGCAATCAATTCATCTACATAAAAAATATTTTTTTGTTGGTTATCTTCAACCACCATGTTTCTATATTTCATGATGTGCATGGCAGCTTTTATTTGCTGAGGATCATTGTTAGCTTTTATGGCATCTGAAAAAATTTGCTCCACAATTTTTTGGGCATCTTTTGTTAATCCTTTGCTATCAGCTATCATTACTTTTTTCCACTCGGTGTTATAATTGTTTATTTGTGCCATTGTTGTTATAGATAAAAAACTAAAAATTGCTATAAAAAATT
>JAYSOC010000261.1:0-4375 GCA_043723285.1 Ferruginibacter sp.
GCCTTGGTTCGTGTCCCCACGAACCATCCTCGTCAATCCCCATCAAACAAAGTAAATATATTTTTTAAAAAACCAAAATCATCAATTCCATTTTCATAAAACCTTGCTGTTGAAAAATGATAACTCAAATCATCTTTTGCCAAATGCCATTTCCCACTAACAGGGTTAAAATGAATATAATCTACTTTTTGCTTTGCAACTTCTCTATTATAAATTTCTATACCCAACGAATCTCTTTGCCATATTTCATGTTTTTTATTAGCTTCATTTACTTCGTACAATTTTGTAGTGCCATTTTCTTTTAATTGTTTTAAAAATGAATGTGCTGTATGTTTTAATAAACTTCCCTTTGGTGTTTCTTTTCCATTTAATGCATTTTGTTGCCAAATAAGATGTATGTGATTGGGCATTATTACAAATGCATAAACATTAATCAATCCTTTATCTGATAAATATTTCAAGGTATCAACCATTGTTTGTTTATTGATATTATTTTCCAAAAGTGGCAACCATTTATGAATTGTTGCTGTCCAAAAATATATTTTGTTTATTGCTGTATATGATTTTCTTTTTTGCACTTCCATCATTGAAATTACAATTTTATTTAATTACGCAAACAAAATATGATTCAAACGGTTTGACTGAAGCGAATGGTTCGTGGGGACACGAACCAAGGCGAAGGACACGAACCAAGGCGAAAGCGAATGGTTCGTGGGGACACGAACCAAGGCGAAGTTTTCAATTACAACAGCATTTGGTTCGTGGGACACGAACAAAGGTGAAGGTATGGCATATCTTTTTAATGCTGCAAAATCTATTGCATCTACTATTGCATAATCTAATGCATCTAAAAAGCTAAATTGAAAAACCTAACTTGAACGGAGCGTCGCCACCGAAGATCGATATTGCTGCTATTTTGCTGGTACAAAAAAAATAATATTAATTCATCGTGAAGTAGTTATCTTTTGCCTTTATATGCCTTCACAAGAAATTCATGTATTGGTAATTTATCTGAGTAAAATAGTAGTTCCTTTATTTGTATAAATATTGCCATCGCCTGCTAATGCTTCTACAATCCACACAAAAGTTTGCACATCTTGTTTTGTGCCTTTATAGTTGCCATCCCAGCCTTGGCGGTTTGTATTTGTTTCATACACTAACTCTCCGGCACGATTAAAAATCCTAAAATAGTTTAGTTTTTTTATGCCAAAAATTATTGGTTTCAAGAAATCATTTTTACCATCTCCATTTGGTGTAAATGCACTAGGAACATGGATAGCAATGTCTTTTACAACTTTTACAAATTGCGTATCGCTTGTTACACATTTGGTTTTTGTAGTTATATCTATTGTGTATTCTTGATCTAAACTACCTTTAAATATTGGGTTATAGCTTGCCGCATTGTCTAGGCTGAATGCAGGTTTCCATAATGCAGATTCTCCAAAATTTCTTGCATGCAAATCGAGCGGTATATTTATTACGGCATATTCAGTTGGATATCTGACTGCAGATGTTGGTTTGTCTATAGAAATTTTTAGTTTTAAAATATGACCTGGCAAAGGACATTGTGCTGAGTTTACAAATAAACTCAAATCATATTTCCCTGGCGTGGTGTAAGTTGGCGATGGAGGTGTGGGTAATGTAAATGTATGGCCGTCGGCAAATGTCCATAAATAATTTATTGCTGAGCCAACTGTATCAATAGTTGTATTTAAAATTTGTACAGGAAGGTTAATGCAAATAGGAGGAGCAGAAAAATCTGCTATTGGATTTTGATAAACTGTAATTTGCATGGGGAAAGTATCGGCACAAATGGTATTGCTATTTACTATTAGTTTTATATTGTATGTTCCTGCTTTAGTATAAGTATAATTTATGTCCTTTGTGTTTGTTTCATATCCATCTCCCATTATCCATTTATAATGCATAGCACCAACTGCATTGGTACTATTATTTTGAAAAATAAATTTATTGCCCAAAAGACATTGTTTAGAAATATTGACAGAGAAGCCAGCTATTGGTACAGAAGAAATAGTTATTTGTTTTTTGGCACTATTAACCCTACAACCAAAGCCACCAAAAAGAATTGCATGATAAGAGCCCGATTGAGTAACTCTGTATAGTGTTTGATTAGCACCAATAATGGCAATATCATTTTTATACCATTGTATGCTATCTGCAGATTGTACTACTAGCACTGCACTATCGCCACTGCCAATACAATAATCTGTTTTACCCAATAATTGTAATGCATTATTTACATTAAATGCTTTTACAATTACAGTATCTAAATGTATGCAGCCACCACCTTTGCTGCTTGTTGTTAAATAATATGTAGTAGTGGTATCGGGCAATGCTAACGGATTAGCAATATCAGGATTAGATAAACCTGCGGTAGGCAACCAAGAATATTTTACGCCTAACTTTGGTTGCGAACCTATTGGCACAGGGTTATGATTGCATGAAACGGTATCCTTTCCAGCATCAGCAACAACTACTAAATTATTTATTACATCTGTATAAAGTGTATCTAAACATCCATAACCGTTGTATGGTACTAACTCTACAGCTACTTGCATGCTAGTAGATGGAGGTGGAACAAATGAAAGTGTTTGTTGAGTGCCTAGCACTTGAGTAAAGCTGGTATTATACCAAGTGTAACTTTGGTAACCATATGGTGCAATTACATCTACAAAATTATCATCTGGGCAAAAAGAAGCACCTTCAAATTTTCCACTGCATTCCGAATTTACATCTATGTATGCATAGCCAAAATGTCGTCTAAATGTACAGTCAGAAGTTTTAAAAAATAGCTTTATTGTTTTACCAGCATTGCCATTTAAGTTTATGGTAACTGCACTCCAATTTTTATACCACACAGGCGCATTTCCTTCTATAACTGGCGATTCTTGAAACCCGGGAAGCGGTGTGCCAAATGGAAAAAACGAAAATGAAGAACAGCTTATAGTGTTACCATCAGTTAAATTTGTAATTTCAATTTCCATACGAGGCTGCTCATTTTCTTTATGATTAGGATCTTGAAATACTACTGCATAATTATAAATAAGTGTATAAATATTTGCACCAGGTGGAATTGTAAATTGATAAGAAATACCTTCTGCCTCTGCACCACCGGTATTATTTCCAAGTTTAATCGAATGTCCACTCCCGTTAGGACAGTTTATGGGGAAACCTCCATATTGATCTACTCCATCTCCAGGAAATGATGACATCATAGTATGTCTCCCATCAATTGGACTTGATGGAGACAAGGAAATTACATTTTGTGAACCAACAGCTGCTACACCTCCGGTATAACATTGCCATCCTTCAAAATTTCCATATTCAAAATCAATATTTGGTGGGCAGTTTTGAGCTTTTACAAAAAGACTTAGGCATAAAAAGAGTGATACAAAAAAAGTTTGTAGAACGAAAACAAAAAGCGACCCAGCGCTAGAAATTTTAAAGTTCAGCACATAGATAAATTATTACTCTAAAGTTAAGATTAATTATAAAACCATTATAGAATAATAACGAAAATGTGCACAATTAGGTTGCTTGCGAAAAAGTTATAACTGTGAAAAACAAAAAATAGGTTTAATAGTTTGGTTTAGCTTTAAAATTTTACTCCAATAGTTGCCATTATATTTCCTGTTTGCTGCTTTACATCAGCATATACCGTTTGTGCATTTTGTAAACGATAGGGTATATCAAAATCTTTTGTGAGCATTTGTACATAAGTTACATCCACAAAAAAACCTTTGTTTCTATAACCTAAACCGCCACTCAATGTCATTTTATTTGCTTTTGATGGAGCATCTTTATATGGATTGCCATAATAACCAAAACCAAGGCGCCCCATAATGGTATTAAATTTTATTTCGCCACCTACACGTACATTAATATTGCCTTTGTAAATATCTTTTATAACGCCATTCAATTGTTTGTAATAAATTTTTTCATCTTGGGTTGGTTGCTCGGCATCGCTACTAAACTTAGTGCCATTGTGCTTTACGTATTCTATATCTGCCGAAATAAATCCTCTTTGTTTGGAAACATCTTCTACTTCTCTAAAAACATAAGAGCCACTTAGCATTACTTTCCAAGGAGAATTTTGTATGTATTTTGCTTTGCCTCTTTGCCCATATGTAAAAGAGTCTGACGACACTTTAAAACTACCAATGGGATTTTCCAACTCGGTTTCTAAAAAACTTTGCCTCGCATCTGTAAGCGACATGTATGAAGGCGTGTGTATGGCAAGTCCTAGACGAATATATTCTTTTGGGCGATAAATAATACCAAACTTACCGTTTATACCAGCTCCTCTTGTAGTAAAATTATCATTAAATGTAAATGACTTAAAATGGTTTGTACT
>JAYSOC010000262.1:0-11214 GCA_043723285.1 Ferruginibacter sp.
AAGTTTTACAGATAGAAGTGATCAACTGATTGGCGTGGGGCAAATAAATTCGAGGAAAGATAGGCCGGGGTTGAGTTTTTAAGGGAATGAATAATTTAAAAAAATCACTTTGTTTATTTAATAAACATTTCAACAAGAAAAAATTATTACCTTTATATTGTTAGTACATGTTTGTCAAAAAAATTTCTAGAATATGAATACAGATACTAAAAAACCATTGCAAGAAAAAGAATTTGACACTGTTAATACTTTTAGAGCCATTAAGGAAAAAATTTCTTTGGGAATGGAAAATATGAACTTTGAGCAAATTAAAGAGTATTTGAAAAAGAATAGCGCAAAACTCTACACAAAATAGTATAGCATATCTTTTTACACCACATGCAACTTTTAAAAAATTTTATTGCTTACATAAAAAAAGAAAATCTTTTTAAACAAAAAGATAAACTGCTCCTTGCTGTAAGCGGCGGTATAGATTCTACTGTGCTATGCGAATTGTGTAAGCAAACAGGATATGATTTTGCCATAGCACATTGCAATTTTAAACTAAGAGGAGAGGAGAGTGATAGGGATGAAAATTTTGTACGCCAATTGTTGAATAAATATCAAGTGGAAATATTTGTAAAAGAATTTGATACAAATACTATTGCAAAAGAACAGAAAACTTCTATTGAAGAAACAGCTCGCAACCTTCGTTACGATTGGTTTAAGGAATTATTAATTGAAAATAAGTTTGGTTATTTATTAACCGCACACCATGCTGATGATAATATAGAAACAGTGATGATGAATTTTTTTAGGGGTACTGGCATAAAAGGATTGAGAGGAATTTTACCAAAGCAAAAAAATATTATTAGACCATTGTTATTTGCAAGACGACAAGAAATTGAAGACTTTGCTGCGCAAAATAATATAGCATTTGTAATGGATAGTACCAATGCCCAAAGTGATTATACTAGAAATTATTTTAGAAACGAATTGATACCTGCTATTGAAAAAATATATCCTGAAACTGCTAATAATGTTTTAAGGAATATTGATCGCTTTGTAGATGTAGAAATAATTTATAACGAAAGTATAATTGCTATTAAAGAAAAATTGCTGGAAAAGCGAGGAAATGAAATACATATTCCTGTACTGAAATTGGCAAAGGCGAAACCATTGCAAACTATTATTTATGAAATAATATCAGCATACAATTTTACAGCTGCACAAGTAGGTGAAGTAGAAAAATTATTGATTAGCGAATCGGGAAAATACATTACATCATCTACGCATAGAATTTTAAGAAATAGAAAATGGTTGATTATTTCGCCACTGAGAATTGTTGAAGATGTGTCGCATTTTCTTATTGAAAAAGAACAACCAATTGTTTTATTTGCTGCTGGTAAATTAGAAATTAATATTGTAGCAAAACCTGAAAACCTTGTAACCACTAGTGATACTGCATTTATAGATGCCACAAATTTAAAATATCCATTACTGCTTCGCAAATGGAAACAAGGTGATTATTTTTATCCGCTAGGCATGGATAAAAAAAAGAAGCTAAGTCGCTTCTTTATAGATATAAAATTATCGATTACTGAAAAGGAAAATATATGGGTGTTGGAAAGCGATAAAAAGATTATTTGGGTGGTTGGTTATAGAATTGATGATAGATTTAAAGTATTGCCTAATAAAAAAGATGTTGTAAAACTGCGCTTTGGTCATTATTCCCAAACACGCTAAATTTCTTTAAATCATCTACAATAAAAGGAATACAGTCTGGCCTGCTTACAACAAGCAATACAATAGTAAATGCTAAACCAAAAAGGGAGCCCCATAAATGTGCATCATGATTTATGTTTCCAATATTTTTTTTGCCCATGTAAACACAATAGCCCACATATAGTATAGCATATAACAACATAGATAATTTTATGGCTCCATACAAATAAATACTTGTCCATGGGCTAAAAATAATGGAAGCAAAAACCACTGCCGATACAGCGCCAGAAGCACCTAACGAACGATACCCTTCATCATCATTATGTTTAAAATAGCTTGGCACATCTGCAACTATCATTCCTAAAAAGTATAAAGCCAAATAAGATACTGCACCACCAAGTCCAGGTGCAGAAAGAATAATTTCTAAATTTCTTCCGAAAAAATAAAAAGTAAACATGTTAAATATAAGATGCATCCAATCTGCATGCAAAAAGCCAGATGTTATAAAACGATAATACTGTTTTTCTCTTTTTTCGTAATAAGGCCAACCAATTGTTTTGGCCATAAGCGTTTGATTTGAAAAACCCATAACAGAAAAAATAACATTTGCAGCTATAATTAAGAAGGTAATTGGGTACTGAGCAAAATCCATAAGGTATAATTTTCGATAAAGCTAAGCAAAAAGATTATGCAAAGTTTTGTTAAGGTGTAAAAACATAATTGTTTTATGGAAAATTGGTATGCAATTTGAAAATTGTAAGGCATCACCTTAAAATACATAAATATGAAAACAGTTAAACTTTTAGCTCTAGCGGTAATTATTATTTCTTTTGCAAGTTGTGATGCAGTTCGTCAGGCTACCAATACTACAGGCGGCGCAGTATTTTCATTGAATGGTAAATGGCAATTAAATAGCAATATCCCTGAAAACACTTTGTTAAATAGTGTTGTAACTGTTACGCCATTTATTTCGCAAGGTACACTTACTACTGTAGCCAATAATACACAATGCTACAGAGAAAAAGATGTAAAGTGGAAAACCATTAAAACAGATAAAGCAGGCGGTTACACTATTGAAAATTCTACAAGTAGCTGTACAACTGGCACGCTTAGTTATTTGCCAGCAACTGTAATTGTAGTTAACAACAGTGAAATAAAAATTGTTGGAAAAAATGCTGCAGGTATTGATAACACTGAAACTTGGACAAGAGTAAAATAGTTATTAATTTTTAATTAATAACTAATAATGGGGACTTGATACTAAAATTAAGTCCCCCATTTTACAAAATTTGCATATCTGCATATTTTTACATTTGCATATTTTCTTTATGCGTGATGATACTTCTCATTCCTCATAATACTACATGCCCTATAAATTTGCTCAGCAATTATAAGTCGTACCAATTGATGTGGAAAAACAAGACAGGATAAACTCCATTTAAAATTGGCTCGCTTCATTACATCGTCGCTTACACCATAAGCACCACCAATTAAAAAAACAATATTTTTTAAACTTTCGCCAGCACGTTTTTCTATAAAGGCAGCAAAGGCTTCGCTTGTAAAAGTTTTACCTCTTTCATCTAATAAAATTAAATAATCATCTTTATTAAGTGCTGCAAGTATGGCTTCACCTTCTTTTATTTTTAAAATAGCTGGCTGCATTATGCCAGCATTTTTTGGCATTGGGATAATGTTCCACTCAGCAGGAAAATAATTGGAAATTCGTTTTGTAAATAGTTCTACGCCCTCTTTCACAAAACTTTCGTGCGCTTTGCCTATACTCCACAATTGAATTTTCATGAGTATAGTTTTATTATTTTTCTCCAAGTTGCGCTTTGTATCTGGCAATAGTATTATTTGCCTCGATGAGTTTTAGTTTTAATTCGTGCAATGCAGGTTCGCCTTTTTCTAAAAGTGCCTCGGTTTCTTCATTGCTTTTTTGCAACAATAAAATGTCGGCATCCATTTGCTTAGCTATTGCCTCGGCTTTGCGTAATCTTTCTTTGGTAGTAAGTAAATGCGTATCGGACGACTGTATTAAAAAACTATTTTCCTTTTGCGCAGTTTCTTTTTTTAATCTTTCACTTTCTAAAAGCCCTTGAGCGCTCTTATATTCTTTTTTTATTTTTTGTATAACCATCATTTGAATAATGAATGCTACAGCAAAACCAGCCACAAATGCCAGAATAACGTATATGTAAATTGCCATGCTGCAAAAATATATTATTTTAGTATAAGCAGTATCAGCATTTAAAATTCTTCTTTTAAATGAAAAAGACCTTCACATCAATGTGAAAGCCTTATTTCTCTTTTTGTGACCCGGCTCGGACAAATATCGAACCTTTTAATAGAAGATTTAACTAAACTAAGTGATTTATTTTTGTGTTTAAAGGAATAAATTTACCGCTGATAACTAGTTGTAGTAACAACCCCCGCTGGATTTGTATATTTAAACAAATACAAATTAGAAGCATTCCAATTATATTCTACATAACCGAATGCTGCACCTACTTTGTATGTAAGTTTATACGCATTTGTACCTGTGCTTGCAAATGCCGTGATAGATGCTCCCTGCAATGGTGTGTATGGGGGGCGCAAAGGTGATGCGAATGCCTGTGGTAAAATTTGATTTTCGGGTGCCGGGGTTGAGGGGTCGCTTGTTACTTTTCCTTTCATAGCACCAATTAAATAAGGATAGGTTGTCGTGCCATGATAATGGTAAGTGCCGTTGTTATAAATATGTCCGTGGCATGTATCCAAAGCTGCCATTGTTGTTCCGTCTGCTTCCTTTGTACCATAAACAGCAAATCCATCTAACGCAAATGCAATAGGTAACAAACCTGATGTACTAGATAAATGTAATGGTGCAGTATGATAATGATAATCATCTGCCTTGCCGCAATGCCCCCCCCAATTGTCAAGCTCACCAAATAAAAATGCGTCTTCGCCTCTATTATTAAGTGCATTAAAAATAGGCAATCCGTTTGCTGCAATTGCAATAGCCCCTTTCAAAAAATTTGTTTTTGTACTTGCAGGTATAGCGGCATATACAGGTTGCAATGGAATACTCCAACTATTTGTACCAGTATAATTTTGTTGGATAGGTACCTGTTGTTGCCAGCTTGTGATACCCACCATCATGTTATGTGCAGGCGTGGCGCCAGATGCTGCAGGAAAACCACCAGAGTTTATATGAAAATAATTTGCATCAGAAAAAGTAGAAATAGCAGTTTTATAAGGTGTATACGCAGAATCAATAAAAGATACTCTTGTAACTGGAATGTTTGCTGTAGCCGGTGTTTCAGTAACTGTGACAACAGCGTCTGTACTTTTTTTGCAGGCATAGGTTGATACAATCATTAATACAAAACAAGCGGGTAAAGCAAATGACTTATTGATGCTGAAACTGTTTTTATGAAGGATGCTTATCATTTTACTGAAAAGAAACAATGTAGCAACTCCAAATACAAGCGATAATAAAATATAAAAATAATTCCACACTTTATTGTTTTGTGGTACAGCATGAAAGGCTGAAATAAATTCGTTGTTTAATTTTTCGTACTTGTTTATTTTGAAACGGGCGAGAAGTTGATCCTGCTCTGAAAGATCTGGCAATAGAACTTTCACCATTACGCCTTCTTTCTGTTCCAATAAAATAAAATCATTTTTACCCATTGAAAAATTTCCTGAAATGATTCTCCCGTTTTTTAAATGCCAGCTGTTTAGTACATCTGCATCATGATAATGCCCGCCGGGATGTGCTGTTGTTTTTTGATTGAAGAGCATTAAAAAACATAAAAAGAAAACGCTGCAAATGTGTTTTAGGTTCATAATAAATTGTTTTAAACGTGAAAAAGTTTTAACGGGTATAAGTAACATTGATAACAGAGGTTGCGAGTGTTGTATTGGCAATTGCAGCTAAAAATAAATCTCTTGTAACAGCAGATGCAGCCACGCTAAATACCGGTGCGGCTGATAAAGCATACACTGTGATAGTATATAATTTTGCACCCGGTCCTTGTGAGCAGGGTGGTGTATATGCAAGTATAGGGTTAACGGTGTTTTGCCCAAATATACCTACACCTGTAACTGCATCGGGTATGCTGGTGGTGGTAACAGGAATATTGTACAATAGCATGTAGACATGATTTGGTGGTGTAGGTGGAATATGGTGCATTACTACTGCAAAAAACTTCGTACCTAAAGGAGCATTTGCCCAGCTTAGTTTTGGAGAAATGCCTGTACTATCGCAAGTGTATAATTTTGGGAAAATACCATTATTTGTAAATGCTGTACTAGTTGCTACAAAAGTTGTATTGGTGGGTGTTACAATAGGGTCAATACTTACTTCAACACTGCTATTTTTTTTGCATGATAAAATGAATGAAAAAGTTACAAGCAGAATGGTCAGAAAAAGATTTTTGTTTTTCATATCAAGGGGGATTAAATTTTGGTTGTAATATTACAGTTAATCATTAGATGGTTGCATTACAAAAATCCTTCGGTGCAATAATTATTAATTTTGATTTGATATGCTTCTACCATCATTGTGTGGTGGTCTCATTCTATCATGTCCCTCATCAGGTCTTGGTATTAGTCTGCGTTCGTCATTTTTCATTTTCAATTGGTGGTGGTCTCTTACCTTGCCTATCATCATTTCTTGGTGGTCTATTTTCATCGTGTGGTGGCGGTTCTCCTGCTTTGCTTATCATCTCCATTACTTGCGCTATTATGTCATCAAACTTTTTTTGTTGCTCTTTAGTGCAAATTGCTCTCACTTTTATAAAATGATTTAAAGCAAGCAAGTCTAATTTTTCAGTAACAGCACTTACGTTTTTTGCAGCTGTTAGTTTTAAACTGTCTGTAGCATTTGGTTCTTTTATCAACTTAAAAAAAGCCTCTTTTACGCCCTTTAATTCTTTTCTTATAATAACGGCTGAATCTGTATGTGCTGCTCGAAGTATTTCTAATTGCTCTTGTTGTTTATCATCTAATTTTAATGTAGCTATTAAAAAATCCGCAGGTCTGCCTGTGCCCTGTTTTTGCTGCCTTTCGGAATGTTTATCTTTGCCAAACCAAAAGATCGTTATCGATAATACATTTGCTACAACAAGCAAACCGATTAACGATATAAAAATTTTATTCTTCATTATATTATTCATGCTTCACTTTTCAATATGATGAGATTTTTTGGTCGTATGCTTCTGCAAAACTTTCTAGCGTATTTGCCGATGATACATTATTTCTTTTTGATATGCCCCGTTGAGAAAACATAAAAATATTTACAGCTAAATACATCGCCATTGTACCAATAATCCAAATTGGTTTTAAAGGAAAATTCCAATTGTCTTTCAGCAATTCCTTTTCCATTCTAGCTTTTAGCCTTGTATAAAAAAATGCATCCGTACTTGCGTCTTGTAAACCTTCCAAGCTTTGCAAATGTTCCTCCACAATTGTTTGGTTTACAATTTTTATCATTTTAATATTTTGTAATAGTTTTCTAATTGTTTTTGCAAATTTACTTTTGCCCTGCTTATGAGTGATTCAACTGCTTTTACGCTTTGCTGCATTATTTCACAAGCTTCTTGAAAATTCATCCCTTGTACTTTTATAAGTGTAAAAGCAATTTTTTGTTTTTCGGGCAATGCCTCCATTGCTTTAAATAAAACGCCAGCTTTTTCTTTATTTTCTAACGCAATGCCAGGGTGTTGAAAATTTTCGTCCCCACTTTCTCTCTCCTCAGGCATCCACCAAGGCATTATCACATGCAAGCGCTGCCTTGTTTTTTTCCTTCTTATTTTTCCTAGCGCCTTATTTACTGCAATTCTATATATCCAAGTAGCTAGCTTAGCCTCGGCTTTAAAAGTGCTTATTGATTCAAAAACCTGTATAAATGTTTCCTGCGTAGCATCTTCGGCTTCTTCTGCATCATATAAAATATTTAGTACACAATTAAATATTCGATTGCGGTAGTTTTCTACCAACCATCGAAAAGCAGGTTCATTTCCTTGCTTTAATTTGTATATAAGTTCTTGGTCGGTCAATATTTACATAGTATTAGATGCAGCAAATTCTATTATCCTTCGGTAAAAGATATTTATTTTTTAATTTTTTTTGGGGAAACAAAAAGTACCTATTCGTCCTTGTTAATTTTGATAAATGATAAACTGCTTTTTAACAAGGCATTTTACAAGATGCAATATAAGTTTATGCACGCACAAACCATTCCGCATGTTCCGTCGCATTTTAGAATAAATTGTTAAGCAAAAATATTTCCATGAAATTTTAAAAAAGCTTAACAGAAGAAAAAGTTAACACAAAAAGTTGAAGGTTGAAAGCTCACTCTATCTCCCCCGAAGGGGGAAGAAATGAGACAGACCGAAAGATAGATTAAGTATTATGAAATCGTATGACTTCAAAATTGAGCATTGATTATTGAACATTTATCATTCACCATTGATAATTTATAATTAATCATTTAGACACTGCCCTTTGCTAACTGCTAACTGCTAACTGCCCTTTGCCCACTGCCTACTTGCTAACTGCCAACAGCTCGCCCACTGCCGTTACCTCCGCCTCCAGCATATTCATTTTTATTTGCGCATGTACTTGCAGTAGAGGATGTGTTTGTTTTACAGCCAAGCTGGCATTTTTTTCTAAGTGCGCAAGCCAAGCTATATCTTTTTTATGTATAGGTTATTTGGTAGCTTTTTCTGTAGTGTATGCACAAGTGTAAGCGCTTGCAATGCCTGTGTATACTTGGTTTGCATAGCGTCTATCTTTTTTTTATGCAATACTGTTTGGTACAATAATTCTTTGTGGTGCGCATGCAAATGTTTGGTATGCTGTGGCGTATGTTTTTGTATACGTGTGGTTATGGCTTTGTGTTTGAAATGGGTTATCGGCTTTTGCATATGTGCATCTAGCTGGCTTAGTTTTACAAATGCATGTATGGGCAGGATGCGTTTATTTGTTTCTGCCATACGCATCATACTGCCGCTTATATTTAAAAAAATTGATAGCTCCTTTTGGGTAAGCCCAAAGTATTCTCTTATTAATTTTATACCACTCATGCTGTGACAATTTTTTTGTGACAAAATATTTTGTCACAGTTTTTTTGTCAGATCCTTTTGATAATTTTTTATAAATTTAAAATAATGTCACAGAAAATAATTTTTACCTTTGTTGGCATCCAAATTTATTCAATATCCCTTAACCTATTCGTTTAAATTATTGAAGCAACCGCCGTTGGTTGGTATGCAGCGTAGGCAAGGCGGCATGGCGTACCAACAACATTTTGTAGCCTTGTATGTAAAATTTATATTTAATGGTTGGTTTCTACACCAAACATTATAGGAGGCATGAATGAAAATACCTTTTTTATCGACCTTAGTAATTCTTTATAAATACTAAGTTGTAAAAGAGCTAATACAATTCATTTATTGGTTTTAAAATGTTATGAAATAAAAAGTATGCCATTATATTTGTATGGTATTAACTTTTTACAACCCTACAATGTTTGACATACTTAAAATATACTGCAATACAAAAGTCCCATTAACTTTAGAGGAACTAAATCACATCGATACTTATTTTGAATTTAAAAATTTAAAGAAGAAAGAATTTTTATTGCAAGATGGAAAAATTTGCAACTCCATTGGGTTTATTGCGGAGGGTACTATCAGACATTTTCATGTTAAAGATGGTGTAGAAAAAACTTGTGATATTTCTTTTGCAAAAGCCTGGGTGACCGATTTTCAAAGTTTTAACCATAATACAGCTTGCATAATGAATTTGCAAGCTATGGAGGCCACAACGGTATTCATTATTAAAAAAGAAAATCTTTATAAATTATACAACGAATGCAATAAATACGAAACTTTTGGCAGACTTATGGCAGAGCAAGTGGCGCAAAGAGCAACAGAAATTGCCATGTCACTTTCTTCTGACAAACCCGAAGAAAGATTTCAGAATTTATTAAAAAAACAACCCGACCTATTTCAACGTGTTCCCCAAAAATATATAGCCAATTTTTTAGGAGTAAGTCCTGAGAGCTTGAGTAGAATTAGAAGCAGAATATTAGCCAAATTAAAATCTTAACTTAAGTCATCGTAATGTAGCATCATTAAGTGCAATTTTGTCTTTTCAATTAAATAAATAAAAAATGAGACAATTATTTATCACCTTAATTATGTTAACAATGACAACAATAAACAGCCTAAGCGCACAAACTGCACAATTAGACTTTTCAAAAGTAAAAGCCTTTGAACTTCAATTAGACGATGTAATGGAACTTATTGATACAACTGAATTGAAATTAAAACTGAAAGAAGTTGAAGATAATTACAAAAAAAATTCTAGCGACATTAACAAAACTCGTCTTGGTATTATTTACCATGAAACGGCTTTAAATCTGTCGTTTTTTTCTAAAACAACTTTTAAAGGATATGCAAAAAAGGGTTATGACACTTTAAGTGAACTTTTTAATTCACCTAATACTTCAAAAGAATTATTGCCTTTCATTGCATCTTACAGAGCATCTGCCTTATCATTGGTTGGTGCAGAAACCAAGAAATTGAAACTATTATGTGAAGCGTTTAGTTTATTTAAGAATGCTGTTGAAAATTATGCATCGGTTTCTTATTTGCCAGAATTTTTGAGAGGAAGTGTTGCAGAAAATTTACCTTGGTTTTACGTCACTAAAAGAAAATTTGCAAAGCAGGATTTTCAATCTATCATAGACAAACAAGACAAAAATAATGATTATGCCAATTGGAAAGTAATGAGTTTTGCGTACTGGGCTTGGGCAAAACAAAGACAACATAAAAAATATAGAACTCTAGCACTTGCATATCTTGACAAAGCAATTTCATTGGACCCAAACTTTAAAGCGGGTAGAACAAAAGCAGAGGATCTAAAAATTGCCTTGTTGAAATAAAGTTACAGCTCAATTGACATTATAAGACTTTGTAGAACTACAAATATCAATTTTTAGACTTTACAACTTTTAGGCTTATAACTACAGTTCTTAAAAATCACTTTTTTTTGAACTAAATTATTTCAACATTTTGTTTAAAATTTTGCATTAAGTTTACAAGTTAAATGTTAACTATACACAGATTGTATATTGTAGTTTTATCTTTAGCCAAAGAAAATAGTTGAGGGTAAATAATACTTATTTTTTGCATTAAAATGGACATATTTTACATGCAGAAATTATATAACCTAATTGCTGTATATTCCTAAAACCTCTATGCACTAAAATTCGTTAGTAATATGTTTATGTATTAAATTTGTGATATAACAAACAGTATGAAAACAATAGTAGAAATTGAAAAACAACCCATACAAAAAAATAAAACTACAGCTAAAACAATACTGTTTACAGATGTAGATATTGATAGAGTTATAGAAATGGCTTGGGAAGATAGGACACCGTTTGATGCTATTGAGTTTCAGTTTGGGCTGCGTGAAGCAGATGTGAAGGAGCTGATGAAGAAAAATTTGAAA
>JAYSOC010000263.1:0-4343 GCA_043723285.1 Ferruginibacter sp.
ATTTGTAGATTTGTCCATATTATCCTTTTTCTCGTAAATCAAGTATAATATAAAAGGGTGGAAAATCCACCCTTTATTTTTTTATCTCGGACAACAATACTTTAAAATAAAAAAACCCCGCAATTAAGCAGGGTTTTGCCAAACAATCCATAAAACAAAAATTTGAAGACTAAAATTTTGGACAACGAGTAGCATCTCTACTACTATTGTATTTATCTAAATATTTTTGATATACTAATGATATTTCAAAGCCACCTCTACCTTTACTTGCTTGTTTTAAGCCCGAAATATTAACGTCGTAACTTACCGCAATAGCCAATGGTTTTGATTCTACTTTTACAACAGGAATTATTGCGTCGTTAAACCTCATATAAGCTCCTGCATGTATAAGATATTTTGCATCTATCGGGTCATCTAATTTCATGGTATAAAGCAAACCTCCTGTTATTTCAGTGTGCGAAGCTTGTTTAGTATAATCTGCTTCAAAAGTTATAAAAGCATAATCATTTGTACTCATTCTTATACCGCCAGATGCTACCCATTTTGGTTGCATTTCTACAGTTGCATCGCTATAAAAAGATATTTTTTTAGATTTATTAAAATGATGATAAGCTAACCCTACAAAATAATTATTATCGGTATTCTCTCCTATTTGCCCATTCAAACTCATACCTGCAGTTCCGTCAAAATAAGAATAAGATGATTTTGAAAAGCTTTCTCCATTTCCTAAACTTGCATTATAGTTACTGCCATCAAATTGGCTATTAGTCGTTATTTTACTTCTATCAATACTACGTTGCACCCAACCACCCATTAAACCCATAGATAGATACATGCTTTTTTCTCCACTCAAAGATTTATGGTAATTTATAGCAGGCAATACATGTGTAGATGTTAAAGCCACAGTACCTGCTTTATCATATAATAATTGTCCGCCAATAGTAACAAAATCACTCGATTCTCCAACTGGTATTTTATATTCCATATTTACCGATGCAGTGTGGTAAGCATCTGTAACTGTATTCCATTGAGATCTATATACCATTTGTGCTCTTACATCTCCTGCAAATAAGCCCGCAAGTGCGGGGTTCCTAAGCAAAGGTGTTTCAAACATTTGAGAAAAATGTATATCTTGCCCGTAAGCAATAGTAGCTACGCATATAAAAATAAATGAGAAATAATATTTTAGTAAAGTTGATTTCATTTAACTGGTAATAATCATTTTCTATCTCAAGACGAATTTTTTACTTTTTTGTTTTATTTTATTATTATTTATTTTGTTAATGTTATTTTATTAATGCAATATTTCCTTTATAAACAAGTACCGAATTGTTTTGGCATTGTATGTCCATTATATAAACATATACATCTGGAGTTAGTTTTTGACCTTTAAAAGTTCCATCCCACCCTGCTTTTTCGTCGTTTGCATTAAAATTAGATCTTGTAAAAACTTCCTCACCCCATCTATTAAATACTCTTAGTTGTTTTATGGTATATAAACCTGTTCCTCTTGGGAAGAAAATATCGTTTGCACCATCAGCATTTGGAGAAAACGTATTTGGAATAAATACATTTGCACCATCGCACAATACAAATACATTTACAAGAGATGATGCTGTACAACCTCCAGCATTTTTTACTGTCACTTTGTATTGCTGGTCTAAATTTGGTTTTACTGTTATAGATGGTGAATTAATACTTGTTATCCAAGTATTTGGTGTCCATACCACATTTGTTACACCACCAGTAGTTGTTGGAGTAAGCGTAACAGACTGACCTACATTTATCGTTTTATCTGGCCCAGCACTTACAGTAGGCACCGGATATACTTTTACTTTAAATTTTGCCGTAGCACTAAAACAATTTTTATCATCTTTTCCTACTACTTCATAATCTGTAGTGGTAGTTGGCTTAGCTATTACTGTTGGTCCTGTTGTAGTGTTTAACCCTGTAGATGGACTCCAAGTATAAGTAACTGCGCCAGTAGCGGTAAAAGTAGTGCCAAATCCTTCACACACTGTAGCATTAGACCCAGGTGACATATTAAAAGGATGTCTTACATCTACCTTTACAACATCACTATTTACACAACCAAATGATGATGTACCAGTAACTGTATAATTTGTAGCAGAATCTGGCATAGCTGTTGCAGAATTCGCAATGATATTACTTAGACCATTTAATGGGCTCCATGAATATGTACTTCCGCCTGTAGCAGTTATTGTTTGTCCAGTACCTTGACAAATTGTAATATCTGCTCCAGCATCAATTACTGGTTTTGGATATACCTCATGAGTACTATATGCTGTATCTCTACAACCGCTACTGTTTTTTACATAAAGTGTATCACTAAAAACACCTGCTGTATTAAAAAGTTGGGCATTAATATTTTGAGTATTAACTAGTACTCCGTTACTAAATTTCCATTTCCAGTCTATTAGGGATGTATCTCCATTAAGTAAAACACCTTGGAAACTCATTGTAGCTGGCACACATTTATTGGCAGATTGCGTAATGGATATTTCAGGTGTTTTTACCACTTTAATTGGAACCGATGATACAAGTGTATCTGTACAACCATTTTCGGAATGTGCAACTAGTGTTGGATAGTACAAACCTGTTGTTGAATAAAAATGTGTAGGAGAAACTTCAGTAGAAGTAAATGCGCCTCCAGAATCTCCAAAATTCCATTCGTAACCAGTTATAAATTCGTTAGCCGTAGATTGATTTGTATAAATAACACTACCGCTATTACATCTCAACAAGGTATCTCTATCAAATTTTGCATTTACTCCTTTTACTTTTATGGTATCTACACCAGTTATTGGAACCGTACAGCCTGCAGCATCTTTCAATATTATTTGAGGTACAAACTCTCCTAAATCTGTGTATAGATGCGAAAAAGTAGAATCGGAAGTAGAAGAAACAACTCCGCCGCCAAAATCGGTCACAGTAGTAATGGCATCAATAGATCTGACTACAAAATTTACCAATAGCGGCTTACATCCAATAATTGGAGAATAAGTAAACGAGCCTTGAGGACCACGTACAACAATCGTTCTTTTTTTTACTGATATACAACCTCCAGCACTAGTTACTGTAAGTTTGGCAATAAAAGTACCAGCTGTATTGTAAAAATGAGATGGATTTAAGGTGGCTGATTGCGGAGCAGAACCATCTCCAAAGTCCCAACTATAAAACTGATAATACTGCGAATGATTTGTAAACTGTACAATCAATGGAGGGCAAGTGCTTACAGAATCACTAACGTCAAAATCAGCAACGGGATCTTTAATAATAACATATGCTGTTTTTGTAGTATCATGTACACATCCATACATATCTGTTACAGTTAAATGAACAGTGTAAATACCTTGGTTTACATAAAAATGTGTTGGAGTAGCACCATGGTAAATAGTTGGACCATCTCCAAAATTCCAATCATATACTAAACCAGGCCCTGTAGATGAATTGCCAAATAAAATTGGTTTATTAGGACATGAAATAGTATCCAATGTAAAAAAATCTGCCCTAGGTTTAGATATGGTAAGTATGTTTTGCTTTACAATAGAATCTGTACAACCATAGCTATCCTTTACAATTAATGTAACACCAAAAATGCCTGTACTATTAAATGTATGCGAAAATGGAGGACTTGACAAAATATCAAATTGTCCATCGCCGTATTCCCATTTCCATTCTGTTATTGGATGAGTACCATCGCCTACAGATTGATCTGTAAAATTAATGGCAGCATTTAAACAAGTACCAGGTATAGAAGGCATAAAATTAGCCGTTGGGCCATTTACTTTTATATAATTGTTTTTAACAAGGGTGTCTTTACAACCATTTACATCTGTTATAGTTAGTGTACAGGTAAATGCACCTGCTAGTGTATAGGTATGTGAAGCAATTGCACCAGTACCATGTGGCATTGTACCATCACCAAAATCCCAATCATAACTCGCAATATCTGGTATAGCATGTGCAGATGTGGCAGTAAAAACAGTAGGTGTATTTTTACAAAGCTCAAGTAATGATGCATTAAAAATAGCATATTCCTCTGCAATAATTATTGTTTCTGTTTTTACATGATCGCAACCAGTTACATTATTATGTACATTAAGTGTAACGATATAGGTACCAACTGCAGTATAAGTATGTACTGGACTATAAATATTAGATTCAGTAGTGTTATCACCAAAATTCCATGTCCATGTATCTGCACCAATAGAAGTATTGTTAAATGTTCTTATATAATGTTGATTACAATTTTTAATAACATTAAATTTTGCAATTGGAGGTGTTACATAAATATAATTTACAAATTTTAAAGTGTCTTT
>JAYSOC010000264.1:0-4321 GCA_043723285.1 Ferruginibacter sp.
CCCTAAATTCCTCCATTTTCGGATTATGATTGGCTGCAGCAATACCTTCACTAATTACACGCCTAGTATCAGCAGGGTCTATTATGGCATCTACCCAAAGGCGAGCAGCAGCGTATTGTGCTTTTGTTTGTGAAATATATTTATCGGTTATTTTTTCTAAAATTACTTTTTCCTCTTCTGATGTTACTTCTTGCCCTTTGGCTTTCATACCTGCTACTTGTATTTGCAACATGGTTTTAGCAGCTTGCTCGCCACCCATTACAGCAATTTTTGCACCTGGCCATGCGTATATAAAACGTGGGTCGTAGGCTTTGCCACACATGGCGTAGTTGCCCGCCCCATATGAGTTTCCTATAATGATGGTAATTTTTGGCACAACAGAATTTGCGACTGCATTTACCATTTTGGCTCCGTCTTTTATAATGCCGCTATGCTCGCTCCTACTGCCCACCATAAAACCAGTTACATCTTGCAAAAAAACCAATGGTATTTTTTTCTGATTACAATTCATTATAAAACGTGCTGATTTATCTGCACTATCATTGTAGATAACACCACCAAGTTGCATCTCTCCTTTTTTTGTTTTTATGATAAGGCGTTGGTTGGCTACAATACCCACTGCCCAACCATCTACACGTGCATAACCGCATACAATGGTTTTACCATAGTCTTGTTTAAATTCATCAAAACTATTCGCATCTACAATGTTATTTATTACTTCAAGTACATTATAAGGTTTGCTATTATCCCCAGATAGAATGCCATAAATTTCATCCATTTTTTTTGCAGGAAGTAGCGGAGCAATTCTATTAAAACCTGCATCTTGTTTTTTTCCTAATTTACTAATGATGCTTTTTACTCTATCCAAACATTCTTGTTCGGTCTTAAATTTATAATCTGCTACGCCACTTATTTCATTGTGCATGGCAGCGCCACCAAGGTTTTCGGCATCAGTATCTTCGCCCACTGCTGCTTTTACTAAATAAGGGCCTGCTAAAAATATAGACCCAGCACCTTCTACCATCAAAGTCTCATCGCTCATGATGGGTAGGTATGCACCACCTGCTACACATGCGCCAGTAACTGCAGCAATTTGTGTAATGCCCATGGCACTCATCTTTGCGTTGTTTCTAAATATTCTACCAAAATGTTCTTTGTCGGGGAAAATTTCATCTTGCATGGGTAAAAAAACACCTGCACTATCTACAATATAAATGACTGGCAAATGATTTTCCATGGCAATTTCTTGCATGCGTAAATTTTTTTTACCTGTTATAGGAAACCATGCCCCAGCTTTTACCGTTTGGTCGTTTGCAATAATGACACATTGCATACCACTTACATATCCAATGCCACTCACCGTGCCGCCTGCAGGGCAACCGCCGTATTCTTCATACATACCAAAACCTGCAAATGCCCCAATTTCTATAAAAGGTTTATCGGCATCGCAGAGGTATGCAATACGCTCACGAGCCATGAGTTTATTTTTTTCTTTTTGCTTGGCTTGGCTTTTTAAACCCCCGCCTTCGTATATTTTTTCTAGTTGTTGTTTTACGGCACTCCAAGCTAGTTTTTGTTCGTCTTCGTTTTTATTAAATTGAATATCCATTTTGTATTTTTATGAAGGGCAATTTAGGGAATAGTAGTTAGTATTGAGATTTTAGTATTGAGATTTTAGCCCTATGAATGTAGAATTTATTTTACGAATTTGATATTTAGTTTATTGATGATAGAAAATATTATAAGAACTTAATATTTATCTCCATAAAAATTCTTATCAATTCTTATCTTCGCTGCAATCCAAGTTGCACAATTAAAGATCAATAATGGTATGCCGATGAAGTGAGTGACACAACGATGATGACCATAGCTACTTCTTTGTTTGGACAAAAAGAAAAAGACATAAGATTTATAGACACAAGATTTTAGACAAAAAATTACAAGTTTGATTATTGAAGCCCAGTCTTAATACTCAATACTACATACTCAATACTAAAAAAAAATGAGCAAAGAACTTACAAAAAGAGCCGATAATTATTCGGAATGGTACAATGAATTGGTGGTGAAAAGTCAATTGGCAGATCACTCGGCAGTACGTGGATGCATGGTGATAAAGCCTTACGGATATGCGTTATGGGAAAACATGCGTGACCAATTGGACAAAATGTTTAAAGACACGGGACATGTGAATGCATACTTCCCGTTGTTTGTACCAAAGAGTTTATTTGAAGCAGAAGAAACCAACGCCGAGGGCTTTGCGAAGGAGTGCGCAGTGGTAACACATTATCGCCTAAAAGCAGACCCAAACAACAAAGGAAAACTCATAGTGGATCCTGATGCAAAGCTCGAAGAAGAGCTAGTGGTAAGGCCTACAAGCGAAGCTATTATTTGGAACACGTATAAAGGATGGATACAATCTTACAGAGATTTACCATTGTTGATAAACCAATGGGCAAATGTGGTGCGTTGGGAAATGAGGACTCGTTTATTTTTGCGCACCGCTGAATTTTTGTGGCAAGAAGGGCATACGGCACATGCTACAAAACAAGAAGCTATTGACGAAACGGTAAAAATGGTAAATGTGTATGCTGATTTTGTGGAGCAATACATGGCGGTGCCAGTAATAAAAGGATTGAAAACAGCGAGTGAGCGTTTTGCAGGTGCAGAAGATACGTATTGCATAGAGGCGCTAATGCAGGATGGAAAAGCATTACAAGCGGGCACATCGCATTTTCTTGGGCAAAATTTTGCTAAAGCTTTTGATGTAAAATTTAGCGATAAAAATAATTCGTTGGAATATGTGTGGGCTACGAGTTGGGGGGTTTCAACACGTTTAATTGGTGCATTGATAATGGCACATAGTGATGACCAAGGTTTAGTAATGCCACCAAGAATTGCGCCGTTGCAAGTGGTTATTGTGCCTATTTACAAAGGCGATGAAAGCAAACCAGTGATAGATGAAAAAGCACATGCTATGATGGCTGAACTAAAAGCCATGGGTGTGCGTGTAAAATATGACGACAGTGATAATGCAAGACCAGGTTGGAAATTTGCCGAGTACGAATTGAAAGGCGTGCCAGTACGTGTAGCACTTGGCATGCGTGATTTGGAGAATAATGTAGCGGAAGTAGCACGGAGAGATACCAAAGAAAAACAAACGATTTCGCTTGATGGCATTGCCAATTATTTGAAAAATTTGTTGGATGAAATTCAACAAAATATTTATAACCGTGCGCTTAGTTTTAGAAACGAAAATATAACTGAAGCCAATACTTGGGATGAATTTGTACAATTGCTGGATGGAAAAGGTGGGTTTGTTTCGGCGCATTGGGATGGCACGGCTGAAACAGAAGATAAAATAAAAGAGCTTACAAAAGCAACGATTCGTTGTATTCCTTTGGATAATAAAAAAGAAAATGGCGTTTGTATATTGAGCGGAAAACCAAGTGGGGAAAGGGTTTTGTTTGCCAGAGCATATTAAGGCCCCCTAAATCCCCAGCAAGGGGACTTTGGTCTCCGATAATTTAAAGTTTCTGTGTTTGAATATTGAACATTGGTTATTGAATATTGAACATTAAAAATTGACAATTTAAAAATATTCAATAATCAATGTTCAACGCTCAAGTGGTGAACTCCCTAATTATTCTAGCATAAAAATGGAATCGATTTATTTATTAGAAAATGCCTTAAAGTAAATTGAAATAATATACAGTAAATGATAAATATTTTTTTACTAAATATAGTCTCTTGGTTAGAAGCCCATGAGATCCCTTGTTTAATAAAAAAAACATTTCATATAGATTGCCCTGGCTGTGGGTTACAACGAAGTTTTATTGCAATGTTGCAAGGCAATGTTTTGCAAAGTTTGCATTTTTATCCTGCATTGTTGCCACTACTTATTTTAATTTCTATCATGCTTATTAACAACAAATGGCAATTATCATTTTTAGAAAAATGTATACAATTTGGCATACCTTCTGTTTTTGCCATTATATTATTATCTTACATGTATAAACTTTCATCTTAAAAACTAAATTTATGACTGAGCAACAAAACTTGCTATCGCCTAATTTTACTCAAAAAAATAATTTACCAAATGCAACAGCATCTATAGTGTTGGGCATTTTATCTATACTTGGTGGCTTTTGTTATGGTGTATTTGGAATTGTTTTTGGCATAGTTGGTTTAGTTTTGGCCAATAAAGATTTAAGTTTATACAAGACTAATCCCGAAACCTATTCACAATCGAGTATTAGCAATGCCAAAGCTGGTAGAGTTTGTTCTATTATTGGACTTATACTTGGAGTACTAGTTATACTTT
>JAYSOC010000265.1:0-1726 GCA_043723285.1 Ferruginibacter sp.
CCTTACCCATTCCTCAGGAGTTATGATAAACCAACGCTTTCTGATGATGCAAAAAATAAGTTCTTTACCGTTTTCAGTTTTTATAGCAGGTTTTATATCGGAGTAAATAATTTTTATCATTGAAGCGAAAGTAGCAAAATGACTCTAAATCTAAATAAATTAGCTATAAATGGCACTTAAATTGCTTTTTGTGTATTAATTTAGTTGAAAGATATTTTTTATGCAAACGTTTTCAATTATGGAAATTGAAGTATTTTTCATCTAGTGTGGGTAACATCGTAATAAATACATGTACGAATAAATTTTTAGTTACAAAAAAATAAAATAATTTTAGCAGATGAAATTCTTTCAATTATTTTATTATCTTGTGCGTCCCGTTGAGATAATAAAACAAAACGGAGCATTTTAATAAAACATATTTAATTTTTAAGCAACACAATTTTTTTTAAACCTCACTTTCTAAAACTTGAATTTATGGCAGACGTTAGACCAACTGCAACAGTAAAACCGGTAACATCCGTACAAGCAAAAAAATCTGGAAACTCTATTTCGTGGTTAGCACCATTGCTGTGTATAATCATTGGCTATGTAATTTGGCGATTTGTATTGGGAGATTCTTCTCACTTTGCAACAGGAAAAGATGGCGGCTTTTGGCCAGATAGAGAAGGCGCAAAAGGCGGTTTGTATAAAATGTACCAAGGTGGTATCATTGTACCCATTCTTATTGGTTGTATGCTTACTGTATTCACATTTATTATTGAGCGTTTTCTTACCATTGCAAAAGCTGGTGGAAGCGCAAGTAACGCCGATTTTATTAGAAAAGTACAATATCATCTTGCAAACAAAAATGTAGATGCTGCATTGAGTGAGTGCGATAAGCAAAAAGGAAGTGTTGGTAATGTAATGAAGGCAGGACTTCATCGTTACAAAGACATGATAAATAACAGCGAATTGAGTACTGATCAAAAAGTAATTGCTATACAAAAAGAAGTAGAAGAAGCTACATCTCTTGAGTTGCCAATGCTAGAAAAAAATCTTGTATTCCTTTCTACTATTGCATCGGTAGCTACTTTGTTAGGACTATTGGGTACGGTAATGGGAATGATACGCTCGTTCTCTGCACTTGGAGAAGATAGTGGTGGTGGAGCAGCAGCAGGTAAATTATCTCAAGGTATATCTGAGGCATTGTACAATACTGCATTAGGTATTGGTACATCTGCAGTAGCTATTATATTTTACAACATCTTTACTACTAAGATAGATGGTATTACTTATGGTATTGATGAGTCTGGATTTACTTTAACGCAATCTTTTGCATCTCTATACAAATAATTTTATGGAAATATGCTAGACAAGCATCTAATAGTAAACCTCAAAAATTATATAAATGCCCAAAGTTAAAATACCAAGAAAAAGCACAGCCGTAGATATGACGGCGATGTGTGATGTGGCGTTTTTGTTGTTGTCTTTTTTTATTTTAGCAACAAAACAAAAACCGCCAGAAGTGTTAGCGGTATCAGTGCCAAGTTCTGTATCTACAAAAGTGGCTTCGGATAAAGCAATATTGATTACACTAACAAAAGATGGACGTACTTTTTTAATGCTTGGCGAAGATGCAAAGAGAAAAGAAGTATTAGAAGATATTAATACTACAAAAGGATTGGGTCTTAGCCCTGCTGAGTTACAAAAATGGGGTAAGCATGTGTTTATTGGTACACCACTTAAT
>JAYSOC010000266.1:0-4317 GCA_043723285.1 Ferruginibacter sp.
TATTAATGATTATTTCGATATACAAATTGATGCCATTAATAAACCCGATAGAGTTGTTATTAATAAATTTATAAAGAGGAGATGGGCAATAATGTGGCATTGGATTTTATCCATAATTGGTATTGGTATTAGTTTGTACGTTAGTTATAAGATAAAAGAATGGCCTATTTTTTTTATAAATACGTTGTGTGTATTGGTGCTTTGGTTGTATTCAACCACGTTTAAGAAAAAATTGTTGGTAGGTAATTTAATGATAGCTGCACTTACGGCCTGGGTTATTTTAGTAGTGTATCTTTTTGCAGGTGCCAATTTATTTTCGCTAAAAGGATTTGCTGCTAACCCCGAAAATCTTAACGTACGCCGATTTTTTAAATTTACTTTATTGTATGCTTGCTTTGCATTTGTAACTACACTTATAAGAGAAGTTATAAAAGATTTAGAAGACATGGAAGGCGATAGAAAATACGATTGTAATACAATGCCAATTGCTTGGGGAGTGCCTGCCACAAAGGTTTTTGTGGGTGTGTGGATTGTGGTTACGATAGCCGCATTAGCAATAGTGCAATTGTACGCATGGCAAAGTGGTTGGTGGTTAGCAGCACTGTATATTTTATTGTTGGTAATGTTGCCGGCCGTTTTTTTAATTAAAAAATTGCAAACTGCCAATTCATCGGCAGATTATCATACTCTAAGTAATATTATTAAATTGATTATGTTATTTGGCATTTTATCGATGTTACTTTTAAAATTTGCATCTTAAGTTTTATGGAAAAAATAATTTTAGCATCACAATCTCCGAGGCGTAAAGAGTTGCTACATTTAGCAGAAATAGATTTTGAAGTAATTGTAGCAGATACTGATGAAAGTTATCCTGCGGGTTTATCGTTTGAAGATACAGCCATACATATTGCAAAAAACAAAGCCTTGGCCGTTGCACAAAATAATGTTGATAGGATAATACTTGCCGCTGATACAATAGTAGTTTGCAACAATAAAATAATTGGAAAACCTATACACAGAGAAGATGCCATTGCCATACTGACGGAGCTTTCGGGCAATGTGCATGATGTTATAACAGGTGTGTGTATTTTTAAAAATGATGAAGAAATATTATTTGCAGATAGTACAACTGTTTCTTTTCATGAGCTTACGCAGGAGCAAATTATTTTTTATGTGGATAAATACAAACCCTACGATAAAGCAGGTGCTTATGCCATACAAGAGTGGATAGGCGCTGTAGGAATAAAAAAAGTAGAAGGCGATTTTTATAATGTGATGGGGCTGCCGATAAGTAGGGTGGTAGCGTTTTTAAATCACAATGTTATTTAGTTTAGTATTGAATATTTTTAAGTTTAAATGAAAAAATGTTCAATAATCAATTTTCAATGCTCAATGTTCAAATATGAAAACCCTCAATGTGGTTTAGTAGTTTTTCCTTAAATTGTGTTATAACTATTTGCTTATGACCGAACAACTTCTTCAATTTATTTGGCAGTTTCAATATTACAATAAAAGCAGCTTACAAACGAGTGTAGGAGAAGATTTGCAGATTATACATGCTGGCGTACATAATACAAACCAAGGCCCCGATTTTTTAAATGCCAAAATTAAAGTAGGCGAAACGTTGCTTGCTGGTAGTATTGAAATACATATTAATGCCAGCGAATGGAAAAATCATAAACATAGCAGCGATAAAAATTACAACAATGTAATACTGCATGTAGTTTGGGAAAATGATAAAGATTTAGAATTAAATTTTCCAACGATAGAATTGAAAAATAGGGTTTCTAATTTATTGTTGGAAAAGTATGAAACCCTTATGAATGCCCAAACTTTTATTCCATGCCAAGAGCAAATACAAACAGTAAATGAAATAACATTGGTAGCTTGGAAAGAACGTTTGTTGGTAGAGCGTTTGCAAGAAAAAGCTTCTTATGTAAATGTATTGCTCCAAAAAAACAACCTACACTGGGAAGCCATTTTTTGGCAAATGTTAGCAAAAAACTTTGGTATAAAAATAAATAGCGATGCTTTTGAGGCAATGGCATACGCAGTTTCTATTAATATTTTAGCAAAACATAAAAACCAATTACATCAGCTAGAAGCATTGCTAATGGGGCAGTGTGGTTTGTTGGAAAATAATTTTACAGATGATTATGCCATTATGTTGCAAAAAGAATATCGTTTTTTAAAACAAAAATATTCGTTAGTACAAAATCATATTCCAGTACATTTTTTGAGAATGAGGCCAGCAAATTTTCCTACTATACGATTGGCACAATTGGCAGCGTTGGTATTTGAAAGCAACCATTTGTTTAGCAAAATAAAAGATGCTGAAGATGTAAAAGAAGTAGAAAAAATGTTTAACGTAACGGCAAACGATTATTGGCATTACCATTATTCGATTGATGAAGCCACAGCATACAAAGAAAAAAACCTTGGCAAGCAAATGACACAAAATATTATTGTAAATACCGTGCTGCCTGTTTTGTACGCTTATGGTTGGTACAATAATAATGAGTTATACAAAGCCAAAGCATTAAAGTGGGCAGAGCAATTACTACCTGAAAAAAATAATATTACTAAGGGTTTTGAAGCACTTGGTATTGCCAATAAATCTGCTTACGACTCACAGGCATTGATACAATTGAAAAATAAATATTGTAATGTAAAGAGGTGTTTGCATTGTGCCTTGGGAAATAAGATACTGAAGGGTGGTTGAGCAAAATGTTCAATAAGCAATGATCATTGTTCAAAAGTTTATCTTTATTAAGATTGTGAATTCTATGTTTTCTTATGACTTATCTTTTCAACTCACATTTTGCAGTTAACAATTTATAACAAACTTTAAGTTTAGAGGTGACAGCTTTTAAAAAGCTATCGCTTCTATGGGGGTCTAATACAAAATTTGAGTTTAACCACTTATTGCCTCTTTTAAGTAAAATATTATTTTTTATTATTTCAACAAAAAAATGCCCCAAATTTCTTCGAGGCATTATTAAAAACTAAACTATGAGGGAATTTATGGGTTATTGAGGTTACTATTTTTTCTACTATATGTAAAATATATTATTATACCAATTGCAAGCCAACCAAACAATCTCAACCAATTCGTCCATCCAAGTCCTGCCATCATTAACACGCAAGCCATAACGCCTAAAATTGGTATAAATGGAACCCAAGGTGTTTTAAACTCCCTTGGTAAATCAGGATTAGTTTTTCGTAAAATTATTACACTTACGCAAACCAAACTAAAGGCAAATAAAGTTCCAATACTTGTCATATCGCCAACAATATCACCAGGTATAAATGCTGCAAATGCTCCAACTATAACTAAAATTAATAAGTTGGCTTTATAAGGTGTTTGAAATTTTGAATGTAAAGTCCCTAATACTTTTGGTAGTAAACCATCTTTACTCATGCTATAAAAAACCCTGCTTTGTCCTAAAAGCATTACTAAAATAACGGAAGAAAAACCTGCTAAAATAGCTACAGTAACCAATTTGCCCAACCACTCGTAACCGGGCATAAATGCATTGATGGCCATTACTACAGATGCTTCTTTGCCACCAGTTCTAAAAAACTCTACTGGACCTAAACCTGTAAGCACGTGGCCAAATAAAATATACAATACAGTACAAATAGCCAATGACCCCAAAATACCAATTGGCATGGCTGTTTTAGGATTTTTTGTTTCTTGTGCTGCTGTACTAACAGCATCAAAACCTATAAACGCAAAAAATACTGTACCAGCTGCACCAATGATACCCCAAAAACCTCCAAAACTATGGCTAATATTATTTGAATCTACATATGTTGTAGCTGCAGGAATATAAGGTGTATGATTGGCAGGATTAATAAAGCCCCAACCGAAAACGATAATTAGAATTACAATAGCCACTTTCGTAATTACAATTAATCCATTTACGAAAGCCGATTCTTGAGTTCCTTTTATCAATAATAAACTAAGCACTGCTACAATGGCAAAAGCTGGAATATTCATGATGCCAGTGATACTATCTGTTGAATGTTCAAACGGTGAGTGACACCATTCATAAGGTATGGCTTTCCAATGCAAAACATTTACCAATAAATTATTTAAATATTCGCTCCATGCTATGCCAACAGTGGCAGCACCTACGGCATATTCTAAAATTAAATCCCAACCTATAATCCAAGCCATAAATTCACCCATGGTAGCATATGTGTATGTATATGCACTACCCGAAATAGGAATAGATGAAGCCAATTCAGCATAACATAATCCAGCTAATGCACAACCTATTGCAGCTACAATAAAACCAAGGGTAACGGATG
>JAYSOC010000267.1:0-1723 GCA_043723285.1 Ferruginibacter sp.
CACCTTCGTTTAAAAGATTATATGCACTAGAAAAAATGGTTTCAAATTTTTCATTTTTTGTAAGATCTAGTTTTTTTTCTGAATTTTTATATGTTTCAAAAGAGAAATTTTCAGGATAAAAATTACCAGGTGTAAACCAGGTACATATTACTAAGTCATATTTTTTTTGCATTTTACTTAATTCTGTAGCTTCATATAAAAATGCTTTTGTTTTATTTTCAATCTTATATTCTGCTATGTTTTTATTGGAAATATCTACACAAGCTTGTGCATTATCTGTACCATCGTACGAGGCTAACATTTCCCAAATCTCCTTTACACCACACAAATGCATTGGTATGCGTGCGTTGCCAATGCCAATATCTAAAATTGTAATGGGTGCATTTTTAGCAGTAGCCAATTCGGTAATTACTTTTTTCAACTCTATAAATTCAGCCCATTGTGCTTGTATTAAATGTTCAGAAATATAATTTAAATCAAAAGATTTTTCTACGGTATTTGCATTGTCGTACATGGCCATGGTAGTACATTTTGTTTTTAATTATTTTTTTGAGCTACTATTACAAGAGTATCAAAAGCATAAGAAGGGCGTTCAATAATTTCTAACACTTGAAATCCTGTTAGTGTTAAAAACAAACTTATTTCATCTATTGTAAAAGTTCTTAGAATTGTATTATCTTCTCCGATATTTATTAGTTCATCTTGCGCTGTCTTTTCATAATAAATAGATGCCCAATCAAAACAAAACCCATTTGCAAGGTTTACTTTCCAAATGCTATTTCGCTGATAGTATTTATCCTTAAAACTTGCGCAGTGAATCACTGTTTTTGTTGAATCTATTTTTGGTAAAAATTTATTAGCATCTATACAATCGAAAGAAATAATGCCCTGCGTTTTTAAATTATTATTTATGGATGTAAAAGTATTTACAACATCATTATTGGTAAGCAAATAATTTATAGTACGACCAGTAATAATGCAAGCATCCCGTTTTTTATGCAAATTAAAATTACGCATATCATCTTTTACAAAAACTACGGTAGGATTATTTGTTTTCGCAAGGGTTAACATTTCTTCACTCAAATCTATACCAACATATTCAAATCCATTATTTACAAATCTGCTTGCCAAATTTCCGCTACCACAACCAATTTCTACGACAGATTTACAATGGTAACTTAAAAGAATATCGCTATAAAATACATACTCCGCCTTATAATCTATAAAGCTTTGGTACATGGCTTCATAAACCGAAGATAGATTTGTATAAAGGTTTGACATAGTATTTAATCAATTTCTATTTCAAATAAACTCAATCTTAGTGAATCGTAATGCTTGGGCAATGTATCCGATTTCATTTCTGGCGATAAGCCTAAAAAACTAAACCCACATTTTATATAATGCTGTATCAGCTTTTCATTATCACCCCAAGTATCTAACCTTATAAAATCTCTATTATTTTCTTTACAATATTTTTTTGCCCACACTACTATTTCTTTTACCACATTATTACCTCTATAATCTGGATTCGTTACAATACGATGAATATAAATAGATGGCTGTTTGTCTTTATCACCCCAAATAATAGGATCATTAAAGGTAATGGCAAATATTGCAACTACAGTATCATCTTTTATTATTTTCCATTGCCTTTGTTCCTTTATTTCAGTTTCTACTAAATCTACATCAAACCCTTGCCAGTGCTTATTAAACTTTGTTTTTT
>JAYSOC010000268.1:0-1722 GCA_043723285.1 Ferruginibacter sp.
GGTCTATGCCGCACAGGAAATTTATTATCCATTTGTGCAGAAGGTATAAAAGCAGATATTTTAATATTAGGAAAAGCATTAAGCGGCGGCACCATACCAATAAGTGCAGTATTGAGCAATGATGAAATAATGATGACTATAAAACCCGGCGAACATGGTAGTACATATGGCGGAAACCCTCTTGCATGCAAGGTTGCCATAGCATCGTTACAAGTATTGAAAGAAGAAAACATGGCTTCTAATGCAGCTAAAATGGGCGAATTATTTAGGAGTGAATTACAAAAACTAGAATCCCCTTTTATTAGTTTGATTAGAGGAAGAGGTTTATTAAATGCCATTGTTATTAATCATCCAAACAAAGATGCCGCTTGGGATTTATGTATAGAGATGATGCAAAACGGGCTTATTGCAAAACCAACACATGGTGATAAAATTAGATTTGCACCACCATTGTTGATTAATGAAGAACAGATAATAGAAGCGGTAGCGATTATAAAAGAAAGTTTAAAGATATTATCTTAATGGTTAATTTTACTATGTCCTGTCTCATTACTAAATACTAACATCTCAATACTTATTATGGATACACACTTACACCATACCGACCACAAAGAAGACCATCTTACCAGTTCTGACTTTTTAAGAGATGTTGTAATTGGCATGAGTGATGGACTTACCGTACCGTTTGCTTTGGCTGCAGGCCTCAGCGGCGCTGTAGATAAAAGCAGTATTATAGTTATTGCAGGCATTGCTGAAATAGCCGCAGGCAGTATTGCCATGGGTTTGGGCGGTTACTTATCTGGCAAAACAGAGCAAGATCATTATATAAACGAAGAAAAAAGAGAACACTACGAAGTAGAAAATTTGCGTGAAAGAGAAATAGAAGAAACAAAAGAGTTTTTTGCAAACATTGGATTAAGCAAAGAAATTCAAGAAAAAGCCACACAAGAAATTGCCCAAGATAAAAATCGTTGGGTAGAGTTTATGATGAAGTATGAATTGGGTCTTGATAAACCTGACCCAAAACGTGCAACAAAAAGTGCATTCAATATTGGGCTATCCTATATCGCTGGTGGCATCATTCCATTAAGTCCATATTTTTTTATTAATAACTCAAACGAAGCATTAAAATATTCTGTAATTGCTACTTTAATTTGCCTATTTATTTTCGGTTATTTTAAAAGTAAAATGACGGGTGTAAACCCTTTGCTGGGATCTATACGTGTAACACTTATTGGCGCAATAGCGGCTGGCGCTGCATTCGGAATAGCGAAATTGTTTGATTAATTATTTTTTTTGCTGGTTTTTCAAATAGGCTTGCACCTTAGTTAATTTTACAGTATCAGTAATTGTGACAGGAGCATTTGAAACCACAACTATTTTAGGCCTCGACACTTGTTCTTCTTTTTTTACGTTTACTGTATCAGTTTTTTTACAGCATGGTGGCAATTTTTTTGCAGCATATTCTTCTGCAGTAATGTTATCTGCATCAAATCCATTATTTGCAATATGGGTTTTTATTTGTTCAATATTTGTTCTATCCGTTAGCCAAGTTACTGTTACAATATGTTTTTTAAAATCAGCTTTTACCGATGTTACACCATACGCTCTAAATAAATATTGCTCTATTTTATCTTTACAAACTTCGCAAGTAAGCGCAGGCACTTTTATTATTGCTTTGCCCGATACTTTAGCTTGTGCATTGGCAGAAACTGTACCTAA
>JAYSOC010000269.1:0-4304 GCA_043723285.1 Ferruginibacter sp.
AAAAAATAACTAGAATAATAAAATAAAATATTGCCTAAGGTAAGGAAACCTATAAATGATACAATAATATAAATCTGAAAAGTTAAGAATGACTTTTTCATTAGTTAGATGGTTTCTTGGGATTTTAAAAAAAATGAGTTTTTACATCATTCTCTTTAGACAAGACGATAAAAAAATTAAATAGTTTCTACTATACTAAAAGTACAAATTTGAATCCAATTACTATAAATTACTTTGTCACATTGCAATTATATTAGCTTATATGATATGTGTTTACCTAGTAGCAAGGAGATATTAAAGATTCCTTTTTTATAATTCCTAAAACATTACGAATTTTTATTAATTTTAAAAATGAATTTTATTTTAGAAACTATTGCATTTAATATTGACAGCTGTTTAAAAGCTCAAGCAGCAGGGGCAAATCGTATAGAACTCTGTGATAACCCTGGTGAAGGCGGCACTACACCCTCATACGGATTTATAAAAGCTGCACGAGAAAAATTAAATGTACAACTCTACCCTATCATACGGCCACGTGGGGGCGATTTTTTATTTTCAAACGATGAGTTTGACATAATAAAAGCAGATATAAAAATTTGTAAAGAACTCGGTTGCGATGGTGTGGTTATTGGCATACTTAATGAAGATGCTACCATTGATAAAACACGTTGTAGCCAATTGGTAAATCTCGCATATCCAATGGGCGTTACATTTCATCGTGCATTTGATAGAGTAGCAAATATGGATCAAGCACTAGAAGATGTAATTGAAATTGGTTGCGAACGCATACTTACATCGGGGCTTTACCCAACTGCTTTTGAAGGAGTAAATAATTTAAAAAAATTGATTGCGCAGGCCAATGAACGGATCATTATTATGCCTGGTAGCGGCGTGCGTGCAAGTAATATAGCCGAACTAGCCAACAATACAGGTGCAATGGAGTTTCATAGTAGTGCAAGAAAAATAATTGGCAGTAGTATGAAAGTATTTAATGAAACCATGAAAGAAAATTTGCAGACTGTAGATGTAGATGGGGAAGAAATAACGCAAATGTTGGAACAACTTAAATCTTTATAAAATAGTTTTTATTGGCGAATGAATTTACGTGAGCAAATATTAAAAGAACATTCCAGAGAAAATTGTGATGCTATTGTAGCTTGGGTTGGCAATAGCCAAAAACGTTTCGATGAATTGTTTTCATTATTTACAAATGATGAATATAGAGTTGTGCAACGTAGTGCTTGGCCGGTGAGTTATTGTGTGGAAGCTCATCCACAATTTATTAAAAAACATTTTAGCACCTTGCTAAAAAATATTAAGAAACTAAACAAACCAGTTGCAGTAAAACGCAATACCCTACGGCTTTTGCAATTTGTAAATATCCCCAAAAAATATCATAGCGAAGTAATGAATACTTGTTTTAAACTTGTACAATCGATGGAAGAAAAGCCTGCTGTAAAAATGTTTTGCTTAGTTATTTTAGAAAAACTTGCGCAACTATATCCCGAGATAAAACCTGAACTAATTTTAATAATAGAAACACAGATGCCTTACGAATCCATTGCATTTAAAAGTAGAGGAAGAAAAATATTGGCAAAAAAATGATAGTGCATTTTCAACAATGCATAATAAAAGATGAATAAAGATATACTGTTGAACGGAGCGTCGCCACCGAAGTTCAATAAATTCTCTTCAGCTCGTAAACAAAAAAACAAAACCCGAAACTTTCATTTCGTGTTTGTAAATTTATTTCTTAGCGTACATTACTTCTTTTACCAAAGCCACGGTTCGCCCAACATTGGGGAGATAGGCTGCTACAAGGTTTGGTGCGTAGTGCATAGGTGCATCTACAGATGTAATGCGGCGTATAGGCGCATCTAAATAATCGAAACCTTCTTTTTGTATGCGGTAAGCAATTTCAGAACTTACAGAAGCAAACGGCCACTGTTCTTCTACAATTACCAAACGGTTTGTCTTTTTTACACTTTCTAAAATGGTAAACCAATCCAGCGGACGAATAGTTGCCACATCAATCACTTCAGCTTCTATACCATCTTTTGCTAGTTCTTCAGCCGCACCTAGTGCCACTTTCATCATTTTATTAAATGAAACAATCGTTACATCTTTTCCTTCACGCTTTATAAAACATTTGCCAATCGGCAATACATATTCTCCTTCTGGCACTTCGCCTTTTTCGCCATACATTACTTCGCTTTCCATAAACACCACAGGATCGTCGTCTCTTATGGCGGCTTTCAATAAACCTTTTGCATCGTAAGGGTTGCTTACCGATATTACTTTTAAACCAGGGATGTTGGCGTACATACTCTCAAATGCTGTGCTATGTTGTGCTCCAAGCTGTCCTGCGCTTCCATTAGCACCTCTAAATACAATTGGGCAACCAACTTGTCCGCCACTCATGGCTAGCATTTTAGATGCTGTATTTAATATTTGGTCTAATGCTAAAACAGCAAAATTCCAAGTCATATATTCTACAATTGGACGTAAACCATTTTGTGCAGAACCAACTGCTATGGCTGTAAAACCAAGCTCAGCAATGGGTGTATCTATTATACGCTTTTCGCCAAACTCTTCGAGCATGCCTTGGCTAACTTTGTAAGCACCATTGTATTCTGCCACTTCTTCTCCCATTAAGTACACCCTTTCATCGGCTCTCATTTCTTCTTGCATGGCTTCTCTGAGTGCTTCTCTAAACGCTATTTGACGCATAATTGGTATTGAGTATTTAGTATAAAATATTTAGACTTGCTTCTTTTTTAATTTGAGCAAATTTATTGTATCGAGGTTAAAGTAGCAAATCAGCCCCCTAAATCCCCCGAAGGGGGACTTGGTGAGCACTTCACGTTTTTATCAAACAGTTCAAAAATTTAAAGACTTTAAAAGTCCCCCTTCGGGGGATTTAGGGGGCTTAAATATTTTCTATCACCATAGCACTAGCTCCTCCTCCTCCATTGCAAATACCAGCAGCACCATATTTTGCATTGTTTTGTTTCAATACATTTAATAAAGTAACAATAATTCTTGCACCACTTGCGCCTAATGGATGACCAATTGAAACCGCACCACCATTCACGTTTACTTTACTTGGGTCAATATTTAATCGCTTAGTATTTTCTATTCCAACTACAGCAAATGCTTCGTTTAATTCGTAATAAGAAATATCGGCAGCCGTTAACCCTGCTTTGGCAATGGCTTTTGGTACGGCAATGGCAGGTGTAGTTGTAAACCACTCTGGCGCTTGCTCCGCATCTGCATAGCTTACAATTTTGCCGATGGGTTTTAAGCCAAGTTCTTCCATTTTTTTCTTGCTTATTAAAACTAATGCGGCTGCACCATCATTCATGGTACTTGCATTGGCAGCCGTTACGGTGCCATCTTTTACAAATGCCCCTTTCAATCCTGCTATCTTATCAAACTTTACATTAAAGGGTTCTTCATCTTTTGAAAAAATAATTGGGTCACCTTTTTTTTGTGGAATGGTTACTGGTACAATTTCATTTTCAAATTTACCATCGTTTGTAGCTGCTTGTGAGCGCTTGTAACTTTTTATAGCAAATGCATCTTGATCTTCTCGGCTAATGCCGCAAGTGTTAGCGCAAAGTTCTGCTGCATTCCCCATGGCTTTTCCATCATACACATCTGTAAGGCCATCTTTTGCCAAACCATCTATCATGGTTACGTTGCCATATTTATTTCCCCAGCGCATATTTTCTGTGTAAAAAGGTACATTGCTCATGCTTTCCATACCGCCAGCAATTACAATATCTGCATCGCCAAGCATGATACTTTGTGCCGCTTGCGATATGGCTTTCATACCACTAGCACATACTTTATTTATGGTAGTACAATTTACTTCATTTGGTAAGCCAGCAAATTTTGCAGCTTGCCTTGCAGGTGCTTGCCCAAGGTTGGCTTGTATTACTGAACCCATCAATACATCATTCACCAAAGCAGCATCTACACCTGCTTTTTCTAGAGCTCCTTTTATGGCTACTGCACCCAACTGCGTAGCACTCATATCTTTTAAAGAACCTCCAAAACTACCAAGCGGAGTACGTACCGCAGAAAGAATGTATACTTCTTGCATAAATTGTTTTTTTATGTGGCAAATGTACAATTTTTAACTGTGTAGAATATTACAATTTCGCTATAAGGATAAATTTAAAAAAGTCTCAAAAGATTAAACTAATGCTATATGTATTTTTTGAATAACATTAGAACTACCTTTAAGATTAAATCTAATTTTACAAACTATAAAAAATTAAAATTTTGGTTAATTACTT
>JAYSOC010000270.1:0-1718 GCA_043723285.1 Ferruginibacter sp.
CAAAACGAAATCCTAAATATGCACAAGAACTACATAATTGGAACAATGCAAAATTTTTAGACAAAGCAAAACTTACCATTAAGGGAAAGATTACTAGAACAGCATTAATACTTTTAGGTAAGGAAGAAGCAGAACACTACTTGGGCTCTGCCGTAAAAGTAAGGTGGAATTTAAAAACAGTTAGTAATCAAGATAAGAGTTATGAGGTTTATTCCATACCTCTTATACTAGCTGTTGATGAGGTTTACAGAAGCATAAGAAATTTAAAATACGTTTACCTTAGAGATGGAACACTTTTTCCTGATGAGTTTTTGAGATATGAGCCATTTAATATTCGAGAGCCATTAAACAATGCTATTGCACATCAAGATTATTCTAAGAAGGGATATATAAATGTTGTAGAATTTGAAGATGACCATTTAGTATTTTCAAACTATGGTACTTTTTTACCAAAGTCCATTGAAGATGTAGTACTCAGAGATGTTCCTGAAGAAAATTATCGTAATCCTTTTTTAGTAGCAGCCATGAAAAATTTGGATATGATAGAAACACAAGGTGGTGGTATTCGTAAGTTGTTTAATTTTCAAAAGCAACGCTTTTTTCCAATGCCAGATTATGATTTTAGCGATGGAAAATGCAAAGCCACTATTACAGGGAAAATATGGAACGAAGATTTTGCTAGAATACTTATTAAGAATCCTTCGCTAAGTTTAGAAGATACGTTAATATTGGATAAGGTACAGAAACAAAAGATTATAAGTGACGAAGAGTTTAAGTATTTAAAAAAGCAAAAATTTATTGAAGGTAGAAAGCCGAATATTTATCTATCTTCTCTGGTAATTGAACCAACGAATAACGATTTGTTAAAGGCAGAGTATATATCTAATCGTAGTTTTGATGATAATCATTTTAAAGGTTTAATTATTGAATATATTAAAAAATTTGGGCCAACTAAACGCAAAGCAATTGATAGTTTAATTATTCCAAAACTATCTACAGTACTTAATAGTGAAAAAAAGAAAAAAAAAGTAAGCAATCTTCTAAAAGCATTAAGAGAATCAAAGAAAATTAAATCCCCAAGCTTTGCTTTATGGGAATTAGAGTAGTCAGTTTTAGTCGATTTTTAGTCGATTTTAGTCGATTTTTAGAAAAAAATATTTATAAATAATTGATAATCTATAAGATAAGAATATAATTACATCGCCAATTTTAGTCGGTTTTAGCCGGTTTTCAAATACAAATTCATATATAAAATTAAAGCCATGATACAAACAACAACCGAAGCATACGTAACCTCCGAAACCCACGCAGGTATTACTACCATAGAATTTAGCCATCCACAAAGCAATGCTATGCCTGCAAAGCAATTAGAAAAATTGGCTAACGAAATACATTTTGCAGGCACACACGATGAAACAAAAGTAATCGTATTAAAAAGTGCTGGTGAGAAAACATTTTGTGCAGGCGCATCTTTTGATGAGCTAACACAAATACAAAATGAAAAAGAAGGCGAACAATTTTTTAGTGGCTTTGACAATGTAATAAACAACATGCGTCGTTGCCCCAAATTTATCATTGCACGAATACAAGGCAAGTGTGTGGGTGGCGGCGTAGGCATAGCTGCTGCTGCAGACTATGCCATAGCTGTGCAAGGTGCAGATATAAAACTAAGCGAGCTAGCTGTAGGCATTGGCCCATTTGTGGTAGGCCCTGCAGTA
>JAYSOC010000271.1:0-1718 GCA_043723285.1 Ferruginibacter sp.
ATTAGAAATTGTACACGTTTTTTCATCAGAACAAGTTAATAAAAAACTTTAATATGCAGGTACTAAAAAGCGAAAGTGGCACATTTAAAATTTTCGCAGTTTGCAAATAGGGTTGTCAACCTTTGTGCAGTATATTTATTTTGAAATTACCAATTAAGGTTGACAACCCTTGCGAAAATTTTAAATGCACCCAGCGAAAGTATGCCGACATACTTTCGACAAAAAACAATTTTATTAGATATGCATTCTATTTTTCTTATCCATTAACTGATCTACTGTTTCTTTATAATCTTCATCGGGCACACAGCAATCAACAGGACATACAGCAGCACATTGTGGCTCTTCATGAAAGCCTTGGCACTCGGTACATTTGTTGGTTACAATGTAATAAATATCCGATTCTACTGGTGCATTGCGCTTATCGGCATCTATTGATGTTCCATCCATTAAAGTAAAAGCTCCTTTTATGCTTGTACCATCGGATATTGCCCACTCTACGCCACCTTCGTAAATAGCGTTATTAGGACACTCGGGTTCGCATGCCCCGCAGTTTATACATTCGTCTGTTATTTTAATTGCCATCGTTGTAAATTTGTTGCAATTTAATAAGAACCAAATGAACGTACAAGAAAGAATTGAAATAATGGTAAAAGCTGGGGAATACCTAAAAGCCGATACCGAAGATTGGAAAACCACAAAAGAACAAGCCAGTCATAAAAATGGATGGTTTACGCCCGAGTTTATACAGCATGCAGCTACACAAATTGCCGATAACTTTCTCACCAAAGAAGCTTTGCAAAAATGGGTGGCACATTATCATATCGATGATAATATTCAACCAAAAAACGTTGGCATTGTAATGGCAGGAAACATACCAATGGTGGGCTTTCAAGACATGTTGTGTGTATTTATAAGTGGGCATTATCAAACCATAAAATTATCGAGCAAGGATGATATTTTACTGAAGAATTTGGTAAAATATTTATATATTTTAGATAACGAAATACAGAACCACATTTCGTTTGCCGACATGCTAAAAGGTTGCGATGCATACATAGCCACAGGCGGCAATAGTGCTGCTAAATCTTTTGAAGAATATTTTGGCAAATATCCCAATATTATTCGCAAAAACAGGACTTCTGTTGCCATTTTAACAGGTAATGAAACGCCAGAAGAGCTAAAAAAACTGTCGGATGACGTGCATTTATACTTTGGCTTGGGCTGTAGAAACGTAACAAAAATATACGTTCCCCAAGGGTATGATTTTGTGCCATTGCTACAATCTTTTGAAGAATACAAATGGTTTGGAGACCATCATAAATACAAAAATAATTACGATTACAACCTTTCTATTATTTTACTAAACAATGTTTATTACATGACCAATGAAGCTACCCTATTGGTAGAAAATAAAGGGATATTTTCGCCCATAAGCCAATTGTTTTATGAATATTATACCGATTTGCATCTTACCAAAAACAACTTACAGCAAAACGACGATGTACAGTGCATTATAGGAAATGATTTTGTGGCATTTGGTGAAGCACAAAACCCTAATTTGTTTACGTATGCTGATGGTGTGGATACGATGGGGTTTTTGTTGGGGTTGTGATATTTGAAAATCAAATTACAAAAATCGTAATTGCTTAAAAAATCGTAATTTTATTGTGCGAAAAATACATCTACGAAACCCTTCCTAATTTATTGTTAAATAGGTT
>JAYSOC010000272.1:0-4299 GCA_043723285.1 Ferruginibacter sp.
ACGAGATGAAAAACTTTAACAGTAATAACCAATTGCTAAATGTGTCAGACACCACAGTTAGAGTCTTTAGAATTAATGAGCTTCAATTAGGTGTCAGACACTCACTAGAAAAATTATTGTGGTTTTAAATACAGCAATACAGAGCTGTAAGGTCTTGCTGGAGTATATTTATCGTTCATAATAAAATATCCATTTTTATACTGTGTTATAGCTTCCCAATTGTAGCCCCAATAAGCTGCAGGAAACTCCCACAAAGGCTCCCAAGTAAATTTATAATTTTTGTATTTAAGTTTTACCAACCGGCAATAACTATTATATCCACTATCATCTCTTATTAGTTTATCATTTACCATATCGTTTTTAGATACCCTATAAACTGCATCTTCCCCATCGCCTTTATAAAAATAATTTATTGCTGTAAATGTATTTTTACCAGATTTTGTAATATCTGTAATACGAAATGGAATTTTTTCCATTCTTGGTAATTGATACATTAGCCCAGTATATTCTGATGGTGCGATGGCAATTGCCATATTTTTATCTTCAAACCAATTGTATTCAAAAAAACTAAAAATAGTTTGGTCCGACATTGCCAAGGCTTCAAAACCTGCATTGTAAATATGTTTGTTATCTGGAGTTATTGGTTTTGGTAAAGGCGAAAGAAAACTAACATCAAGCTCCACAGTGCTATCCATTAATATACCCCTCAATAAATAACAATTATTAGAAGGCGTGGCCGTTTCCACAGTAAAATATACTTTTTTACCATCCATCGCCATAGCTTCCAAACCTTCGTAATCATCACCAAGAGCTTGCATACTTTTGCGAAGCAGTTGTATATTTTTTATAGTATATTTTTTAAATGGTAAAACAAAACTAGTGTCATCCATTTTATGATCTATATCTTTTGTTTTTATGGCGTATAATTTAGCCTCTCGGTTATCTTGCAGCCTACTTTCCGACATTAAAAAAAGCATATCCTTATTAATATTCATGCCCGAAAATTGGTTATCGTAATACTCAATTTCTTCAGGCAAACTGATTTTTATAATAGAAAAATCTTTTTTTTGACCTACACAATTATTGATGGTAAGTAAGAAAAGTAAAATGCAAATTAGTCTCATGAAGCTCCGGTAAATTTGAATAAAGATAATGGATGTGGTTTTGAAAAAAGCCAACTTGTAGTAATCTTTTTTTTTATAATATAAAGGTGTGTGTAAATGGTTAAAAATACCTTGTTTTTTGTACAAAAAAACCCTTCAAAAACCTTAACTTCGCCCACATTCGATTTTTAAAGTTTGATATACAATTATGGCTACAGAAAAAGATGATTTAAAAGCACCTGCAACGGATAATTATGGTGCAGATAATATTACGGTTTTAGAAGGTTTAGAGGCGGTTCGTTTACGCCCAAGTATGTACATTGGCGATACTGGCGAAAAAGGTTTGCATCACCTCGTATATGAAGTAGTAGATAACTCCATAGATGAAGCACTTGCTGGGCATTGTAAAAACATTACAGTTACCATACATGAAGACAATTCCATTTCTGTACAAGATGATGGGCGTGGTATTCCGACAGGTATTAATACAAAAGAAGGTAAATCTGCCCTAGAAATTGTAATGACGGTATTGCATGCTGGTGGTAAGTTTGATAAAGATACGTACAAAGTATCTGGCGGTTTGCATGGTGTGGGTGTGAGTTGTGTAAATGCGTTGAGTACAAAATTGGTGGTAACGGTAGATAGAGAAAATAAAAAGTTTCAACAAGAATATTGCATTGGCGTACCACAATATTCTGTAAAGGAAATTGGCACGAGTACACATACAGGCACACATGTACATTTTTGGCCCGATAAAAGTATTTTCAATACAACAGTATATAAGCGTGAAATTATTGAAGCTCGTATGCGTGAGTTGGCTTTTTTAAACAAGAAAATAAACATCACTTTAAACGATGTGAGGGAGCTAGAAGAAGATGGAAAAACATACAGCAAAAATTTTTATAGCGAAGGTGGCATTGTAGAATTTGTAGAATATTTAGATAAAAAAGCAGGGCGTAGTCCACTAATACCAATTGTAATTTATTGCGATGGGTACGATGAAAAAAATAATGTAGTAGTAGAAGTAGCCATGACCTACAATGCAGGCTACTCCGAGCATTTGTTTAGTTATGTAAACAATATCAATACCATAGAAGGCGGTACACACGTAGCTGGTTTTAGAAGAAGTATTACCCGTGTATTTAAAAGTTATGGCGAAAAAAATGGCATGTTTGAAAAAGCAAAAGTAGCTATTGAAGGAGATGATTTTAGAGAAGGTATTTCTGCTATTATTTCGGTAAAAGTACCCGAGCCACAATTTGAAGGACAAACAAAAGGCAAGCTTGGAAACAGTGAAGTAAGTGGAATTGTAGATAGTACATTGAGCAGGGTTTTAGAAGCATATTTAGAAGAAAATCCTAAAGATGCAAAAACGATTATTCAAAAAGTAATTCTTGCTGCACAAGCTCGTGCAGCTGCAAAGCGTGCAAGGGAGTTGGTGCAACGTAAAACAGTTTTAGTGGGTGGTGGTTTGCCAGGTAAATTGGCAGATTGTTCAGATAAAGATCCGGGTCGTTGCGAATTATTTTTAGTGGAAGGAGACTCGGCAGGTGGAACTGCCAAGCAAGGAAGAGATAGAAGTTTTCAAGCGATACTACCATTGAGAGGTAAAATTCTTAATGTAGAAAAAGCAATGGAGCATAAAATTTACGACAATGAGGAGATACGAAATATGTTTACCGCTTTAGGTGTAAAAATAGGTACATTGGAAGATGCAAAAGCATTGGATATTTCAAAATTGCGTTATCATAAATTAATAATAATGACGGATGCCGATGTGGATGGAAGCCACATTGCTACATTGATAATGACATTTATTTTTAGATACATGAAAGAGTTAGTGGAGCAAGGTTATGTATATATTGCACAACCACCATTGTATTTGGTAAAAAAAGGAAAAGAACAAGAATATGCTTGGAACGATGAAGAACGTAAAGCATTATCTATAAAAATTGGTGGCGGAAAAGAAGACAGCGTAAACATACAACGATACAAAGGTTTGGGAGAGATGAACGCAGACCAATTGTGGGAAACTACGATGAACCCTGCAAGCAGAACGCTTAAACAAGTTACCATTGATAGCCTTGCAAATGCAGATAGCGTATTTACTATGCTAATGGGCGATGAAGTACCACCACGCAGAGAGTTTATTGAAAGCCATGCGAAGTATGCGAAAATAGATGTGTAGAATCAGACTTAAGATTTTAGACATAAGACACAAGATTGTAAACAAAATATTTGAAATATGTTTTGGGAGCATGGGCGGTGGAAACTTTATTCAGCATACGTATCCCGTTGTTTGTAGTAGCCCCGCTGCAAAGTGTATTTTACTTCATGGCTAATTTTGGCGGGGGCTACTACTGCCCACCGGGGCTATATTCATCAGGATATTTTTATTGAGCTTTTATTATGCAATAGAAAAGCAGATTTTCGGCTCAAGATAGGAGACACAAAACTTGCAATGTAACAAAGCCAAATAGTTTTAGTTGGCTTCAATTCATTTTTTAATAACATTATTGTGTTTGCCCTCTAAGTTTTTCTAGCTTTTTAAAAAAATCTTTAAATAAGCAGTTGTAGCAGCCATCACTATATTTGTATCGGTATATTTTATTAAGCTTTTTATCTGTCATTGTAATTTGATACTCCATATTAGAGCTACCTCTGTTTATAGTAGTAGCACTTGTATAAGTTAGCCTATCCAATACCATTACAAAAAATCTTGTATCGCTTGTGTCTTTGGGGTTTAAGGCTTCGCCTACTTCAAGTAATAGGTATTTTCCTTTATAATATTTTTCTATATCATTTTCTAAAAATTTATCTACATTTTTTTTATTGGTTTTAAAAATTACTAATGTAGTGTTACTGCCTGTAAATGCGGGGGGTAGCTCTTCATTTTCACTACTAGTAAAAAGTTTTACCATACTATCTACCTGCGCTTGAGTGTATTTTTGGCAATAAGAACTGTAGTTACAAATAAAAACCAATGTAACAAATAAGCTAATTTTAAAATAGTATTTCATAAAATTTTAATATTTTTCTTTTGTTGAAGGTTACGTATTAATTTTACTCGAAGATATTTGTTATAAAGCATTTTTACCAATTTAATAGAAGTTAAATTTGCACTGATAATTAAATGTTGCTTAAAAAAAATTATGGATAACAACGATATACTAAAAAAATTACGAGTAGCCCTTTC
>JAYSOC010000273.1:0-1717 GCA_043723285.1 Ferruginibacter sp.
CTGATCTTGTAGAACTTGGAGTAATGATTATTGGCAACAAAGGTTCTGGTGGCACTACTGGTGAAGTTCCACATGCAGGTACAAATCTTCCACCAACACTAATGCCTCTTAATAAGGTGGGGTAATCTTGACGTTCCCAATTGCAAGTTGTTTGCCACAATTCAAAATGTAATCGTGCGGTTAAATATTGCAACAAAGAAGTAACATACGTTTCTAAATCTTGTTTTGGCATTTGTATGGGGTTATTTCTGTTTGGTAATGCAGAAAACTTTTGCAAAAAATCTTGCCTCATGGTTTCAACAACCTGCCTGTATCTCACAAAATGCTCACGAGCATGTACCAATATTCTTCCGTGTATTTGTCTCCAGATATTTCTTTCGCTTATGTCTCTACCATGGTCGTTCATATTTTCGAAAATATGTCGTGCAATAAAATATTCAAAATCTGCCCTTGTGAATCTGATACCAATATCGGTTACAAAACTGGATTCAATTCCGCCGTTTACCACACTATCGCAAGCAGATGATTGTTGCACATTCAACAATAAATTTGCCTTTTCCCAAGCTCCCAATTGTGTTTCATCTCTTGTATAATCTGCTGCCGGGTTTGTAGCTGGCAAATTCATATTAACGTTAATATTTATTGGCAATGTCGGTGCGGCGGCTGCAGTTGTTGTGGCAGTTGTTGCCGAAGATCTTTGTCTAAGCCAAGCCTCATATCCTGGGTCGTGCTGTGTAACCCTGTCTCTGGGTATGCCACTATCTATGCTGTATTGATCAAGCAATGATGAATGTATTCTATCTCTTCCGCCAATAGTTTGTCTTTGTAAATCATTAGCTCCTCCTGTAAAAAAAGAATTGCCTGCTCGCTTTTCAAAAAAGCCAGATTCATTTAAAGCAGGTTCTTGTTTTCTACGTATTTTTTTCATCATTGTTTAATTGATGCGGTAAATATGTGTTGGCTGTTTGCTGATCTGTAAACATGGGTGCTCTTATAAAATGTGGTTTGCTTTCTTTTATGTTTGCGTTTATCCATTCGCTGTTTAATTCCATTTTTTCAAAGTTTGTCCATATTCTTCCATCCGCCGCACAACTGTATTTTTTACATACAGATGGTCTGTGTTCATAAATATCGCAGCGTTTATTTTCTTTGTTTATATGAGTGCAATAACAATTTTTTTCTTGGCGTATCATGTATGGGTTTCCTAAGTCCCATCTTACTTTGCCAGCTTCTATTTCATCAACACTTAGTGCAAAAGTTAATTGGCAACATACTGCTTTGCAAATGTGCATTCGCTCATTACAGTTTACGGGTATAAATTCCGTATTTAGATTATCATCTACTCTTATTGATAAACCTGGGTTAGATAATTCTCCTTTATCCATCATCTCTTTTCGTACTTCTTCTACAGCTTTCTTTAAATCATCCGACGGCGTTATTCCTTTATTTGTTAATACATCAATAATGGCAAATAAAAATGATTCAATTTCATTTATACGGGCAGATTGGCGGCTTAATGCAGTGTGCGTAAACAGGCTGCCACGCTCAACTTGCCTTTCTAAATCACTACTTTCTAATGTGTCTTTTTCCATATCAGTTATATGAGTAGCGCAAGCTACGGCGCAGTTTTAAGGCTTCTGATTTACTTGTTTCGTTAATACTGATTGCTGAATTTATTGGAAATACAATATGAAAAACACCCGATTGCCCTTCAATA
>JAYSOC010000274.1:0-1716 GCA_043723285.1 Ferruginibacter sp.
CATCCTTAATTAATATTGGGTTCTCATACCATTTCTAATAAAATAATATTCATACATAACCTTAATATAAGATTTATAAAAGCCGCCTTTGAAAATATGGCGGCTTTTTTTATGTTTGATGCTGGCTATGGATCCAATTTTGTTTTTGCCCACATCAAACGTTTGAAAATAGTACATCAAACGTTTGCAAATAAGTTAGAGTCATATTCAATATTTAGAATATAAAAAGCAAGTTATTATAAAGTTATATTTGGTAACTAAACTAGCATGAATGTCGTTATTAAAACCTCGGTTAAGTTTTTGGCAAATAATAAATATGAATGTTGGGTTCTTTGGCATTCAATATAGTTTTGGATTGCAGCAGAATTCTGTAGCTCCCATTTATAGTTTTTTGCATGCCGATGCAGACAAGTTACCGATATTAAGTATTGCAGGCCCTTTAACTGGATTGATAATACAACCAATAATTGGAGCTTTAAGCGATAAAACTTGGTCGCCAAAAAGGGGAAGAAGAAAACCATATTTTATGTTTGGAGCATTATTTTGCTCACTTGCTTTATTTGCTTTTCCTTTCAGTTCTGCTTTGTGGATGGCCGTAGGTTGTTTATGGATTTTAGATGTAGCCAATAATACTGCAATGGAACCTTACAGAGCTTTTGTAGCAGATAGATTAGATGAAAATCAGCAACACCAAGGTTTTTTAATGCAGAGTATGTTTACTGGTTTGGGTATTACATTGGCCGCTTGGTCACCAACTTTGTTTAAATATATTCTAAAAGGCGAATCAGCAGCTGGTATTCCGTATTGGGTATTTGGTTCATTTTTTCTTGGTGCAGTTTGTTCTATTGGTTCTGTATGGTGGAGCATGAAAACTACACCAGAATTAGAACCATCGCCAGAAGAAATGGAACACATTAGAAGTAGTAAAACAAATGCTTTAACGCCATTTATTGATATAGCCGCTGCAATAAAAAATATGCCAAAAATATTATGGATGTTAGGGTTGGTATATTTATTCCAATGGTTTGCTATGAAAATTTATTGGGATTTTTTACCTGTATCATTAAACAAAACAATTTGGAATAGCACCATTACTGATAACGAAATTTATAAAAATGAAGTAGTTCCATTTGCAGGACAATTAAATGGTTTGTATAATTTAATTACTATCGGTGCTGCTTTATTGTTACTCATTGTGGCAAAAAAGATGAATGCTAAATGGATACATGCAATTTGCTTATGCTTTGGAGCTTTAACAATGTTTGCGTTAACTACAATACAAAGTAAAGTAGGATTAGCATTTTCCATGGTAGGTTTAGGAATTGCATGGGCTAGTATGATGGGAGTGCCATATTTAATTGTAGCAAGCAGTATTCCAAGGCAAAGATTTGGAGTGTATATGGGAATTATAAATATGCTAATCGTAATACCAATGTTGATTTATACTTTATCGTTTGGCAATATTTTTCGTGATTTATTAAATAGAGATGCAGTAGCTGCTATTAAATTATGTGGTGTGATGTTATTAATTGCTGCAGCAATAACTCTTCTGTTAAAATCAAAAAAGAAAGAAATTATTAATGAGCATTTAATTTAAAATTGGTAGCAGTATTAAAAAATTATAAAAATATTTATGAGTAAAATACTTTGCATAGGAGAGGCGTTGATAGATATGATTTGTACCGATAAAGGGCAAAGCTTATCTAATGGAGAAAA
>JAYSOC010000275.1:0-1715 GCA_043723285.1 Ferruginibacter sp.
TACTCAAATAATTACGCTGATAAAAATAAAAAAAAATGATTGCTGTGGTGCATGTGCAGGACAAGGTGCTTGCCACAATATTAAATCTAAAATAACTGCTGTGCTTTCGGTATTGCTGTTTACATCCATAAGCAGTTTTGCACAAACCACTTCAACATCCGATAAACCTTTTTTAAGCCAACCAGGTATTATTATTACCATTATACTATTACTTATACCCATACTATTAGGCGTGGCATTTGCATTGGTTAAAGCAAACAATGCTTTAAAATCATTTACCAATGCTAAAAAATTAAAAGAGGCAAAAGGTTTTGCAGAATACATAAATAAATTAGATGATACTGTTTTAGAAACTGAATTGCTACAAAGAAAAAGCAATTTAAATTTTAACTTAACAAATAATGAGTTATCTGGTACGGAAATGCCTGTGGATTCAAAAGGAATTATTAGCAATGTAAGTGATAAGTATGCGGTGCATTTTACAGCTGTAAAAAGAAGGGCTACCATTCGCCCAGCATTAGAAAAAGATATTACAAAATTAATTTTGTGGTATATAGGTTGTTCTGCGTTTTGGTTGGTAGTGGGTACAGGTATTGGAGAGTATGTAGGAATAAAATTTGTGGCGCCAGATGCTGATCATATAAGTTGGTTAAGCTTTGGCAGGCTACGCCCAGTACATACCAATCTTGTTTTTTGGGGATGGGCGTCCCTAGCCATGATTGGGCTTGGCTATTATGTAGTACCTACCGTAAGCAATGCAAAAATATTTAGTATAAAATTGGGATGGATTGCATTGGTATGTACAAACATAATGGTGATAGCAGGTTCCATTTGTTTAATGAGTGGCATAAGCAATGGCGGTGGAGAGTTTAGAGAATACATTTGGCCCGTAATGGCTTTCTTTGCAGTAGCACTTATTCTTACGCTGTACAATTTTATTATGACGGTTGCTAAAAGAACAACCAAAGAAATTTATATTTCTAATTGGTATATTATTTCTGCTATTATTTTTACCATCATCGTAGCGCTTACTGCATATTTACCCTTTTGGCAAAAGGGTATTGGAGAAACAATAGTGCAGGGATATTTTATGCACTCGGGTGTGGGCATGTGGTTTACATTATACACATTAGGATTGCTATATTATTTTATACCACAGCAAATAAACAAACCCATTTATGCATACAGTTTAGGCATATTGGCTTTTTGGACACAGATCATTTTTTACACCGTTATAGGCACCCATCACTTTGTATTTAGCTCCATACCTTGGTGGTTGCAAACAGTAGCTATTGTTGGTAGTGCGGGTATGATTATTCCTGTACTTGCTGCTACCATAAATTTTACCATGACGTTTAAAGGGCACTGGAACAAAGTGGCCAATAGTTATACATTACCATTCTTTTTTGTAGCAGTGGTTTATTATTTTTTAGTGTCTATGCAAGGCACGGTAGAGGCATTTAAATTTACAAACTTACTTTGGCATTTTACCGATTTTACGGTAGCCCACGCCCATGCCGGTTTTTACGGCATTATTACGTTTACATTATGGGGCGGCATATATGCAATTGTGCCAAGGCTTACTGGCAAAGAACCTCCACAGCATTTTGTGGGTGCACATTTTTGGATAGCATTTATTGGATTACTTTTTTATGTAGTACCGTTATCCATCGGTGCAACGTTACGGGGATTAATGTGGATGGATAAAAAGCCAT
>JAYSOC010000276.1:0-1714 GCA_043723285.1 Ferruginibacter sp.
GTAATTAAAATAGATTTCCCTGCGGGCACTTCAACTTCTTTGTTAATAATAATAAATGTAGCCGCACTGTTTAAGCATGTATCATAATATTTTGGGTGATCTACAAAAACCAAATCTCCCACTTCTACTTTATGAATTTCGTTTATACCTAAAACATTGGCATTACTAGTACCAACAAGTTTTGCATTTATTAAAGTGGCTATCATTTCTATTTTTACTGGCGTGGCAAATTTCATTTGTATAATTTTAATTAAAAGTGCTATCGTTTATTTTACATAGATGGCTTTGTATAATTGTTCCGCTGCTTCGTTAATGTTATGTTTTTGTAACAATTCTACAGATGCATGTTTAAGTTTATCTTTTAATGATTCATCTTTATACAGCAATTGCATTTTTTCGCCAATTGCTTTATCAGCAGCTGATGTATATAAAGCTGCAGTATCAAAAAGGCTTTTGTTTGTTTTATTATCTAGCGTTATAATTGGAATGGCTTGCTGTACGGCCACAAAAGCAATACTATTTTCTGTGTATGTAGAAAAGTAAAGTAATGCACTTGAAGCAGAAACTATATTTCTTCTATTGTTTACCGTTTGAGTAACTATAAAAACTTCATCTTTATATTTATAGTTTTTAAAATCTGGTGTTAAGTTTTCTTCTGCAACATTGTCTAAAAGTAGAATTAATTTCATAGATGTTTTTTGCATTTTCTTTAATTGCGAAAATGCTTTTAAAATATGTACCAAATATTCTTTTGAGGTATTGGATACTGCAAATAAAAAATAATCATAACCATTGCTATAAGCAGTTTTTATTTCTTCTATTGTTGTTAAGTTGTATTCCTTTATTTTACCATTTAGCCCTTGAAAAATAATTTCTACTTTTTCTTTTTGTATTTGATGTTTTTCAATTAAAGACTTTGCCAAAAATGTTTGCGTAGTAAAAATTTTATTTGCTTTTGCTAATGCGGAAACAAATCCACTTTTAAAAACAGGATTACTATCTTGCCAAAAATCTTCTTCTTTAAAAAATAAATATTGTGGAATCGGTGATTGCTCGCATGACAAACCAAATTCACTTATAAAAACCATTCGGTGGCGTATTTTTAAATAACTATGTACTTTAAATTTATACCAAAAATACAATAAGAAATTATTTTTTGGTTTTGGAGAAAGTATTATTTGTGTGCAATTTTTTGGCAAGTCTTCCAAAGGGGTTTCTACAAAAAAAGTAAATTTATGCTCGGGGTATTTTATAAGTAAAATTTTTAACAATTTAAGCAACGGACTTTCATACTCTCTTTTTTGGGTAAAATGTGCTGCTATATGCATAATAAATAATAGTACAATTGTTTTAATACTTACGCAATACTTTTAGTTTCACTGTTTCTATTCTGGTATCGCTCATACTCATTATGCTAAACTCGTAGTTGCCAATAATGATTTGTTCTTTTTCTTTTGGTATATCTTCATTGTGCTGTACAATAAAGCCAGAAAGGGTTTCAGCAGTTTCATCTTCAGGAAACTCAAGCCCATATTTTTCTGTAATCAAATCAAGCTCTACCCTTCCACTAAATATATATTCATTGCTAGAAAGTTGTTTGTCCACAAATTCTTCTACATCATCATACTCATCTTTTATATCTCCAAAAATTTCTTCTAGCAAATCCTCCATGGTTACTATACCAGCTGTACCTCCAAATTCATCTATTACCCAA
>JAYSOC010000277.1:0-4288 GCA_043723285.1 Ferruginibacter sp.
GAACACACCCGCATTTTATGCCTGAATTTCAATTTTGAGTATTGACAATACTTGCAATGGCTTAATTTTAGAAAATACTAATTATCTCGGACAACAATATTTAAAAACTAATGTTTTAGCCTCATTCTCTTTTAGTTAATTTTTTTTGGTAAAACGGCGATGATCTTTTATAATACATCTATCGGGATCATAAATAAGATTTAAATAAATTTATTTCAATTTTTTTCAAATCACAATCTACTGTAACTTCATTGCATGTTAAAATCTGCTACGCAAAATCGTACCCTTGGTTTGTTTCAATCTACAGTGTTAAATATGATTGATATGGTGGGCATTGGGCCATTTGTAACCATGCCAATTGTAATGGGCTTACTTGGTGGTATGTACTTGTGGGCTTGGGTAGCTGGTGCTGTACTCTCGTTGGTAGATGCAATGGTGTGGAGCGAACTTGGGGCTGCGTATCCGCTTGCGGGTGGAAGTTATAATTTTTTAAAAGTAGCATATGTAGAAAATGGCGCTGGAAAAATGATGAGTTTTTTGTATGTATGGCAAACTATCATTCAAGCGCCATTAGTTGCCGCATCTGCCGCTATTGGTTTTGCACAATATTTTATTTATTTAGTACCGTTAGAAATTTGGCAACAAAAATTATTGAGCGGCACTGTTATTATTTTAGTTACGATTTTGTTGTACAGAAAAATAGAAAGCATTGGTAAAATTGGTGTCTTGCTTTGGATAGGTGTAGTGGGCACACTCGGTTGGATAATTTTTGCTGGCATTACACATGGCAATTTTATGCAACCAATTTTGAGTAGCGGAAGTATAAGTAGTTTAAAAGCCGTTTCATCTTTCGTATTTGGGCAGGCTTGTGTAAAAACAATTTATAGTTATTTGGGTTATTATAATGTTTGCCACCTAGGTGGCGAAATAAAAAACCCTGGTAAGAATATTCCACGCAGCATGTTTATTTCCATTATTGGTATCACGATACTTTATTTGGCTATGAACGTGAGTGTAGCAAGTGTAATACCTTGGCAAGAAATAAAACATTGGGTGGACACCGATACAAAAGTTTTTGTGATAAGCACATTCATTGAAAGAATATATGGGCAATATGCAGCAAATATTATTACCATTATGATATTGTGGGTAGCACTAGCATCTTTATTTGCGGTAATGCTTGGCTATAGCCGTGTGCCATTTGCTGCTGCGCAAGATGGTGCATTTTTTGAAATTTTTGGTAAGCTACATCCTACAAAAAAATTCCCTTACATTTCTCTGCTTGTACTTGCTGCGTTTGCATTTGTTTTTAGTTTGCTTTTTAGAATGGGAGAAGTAATAAGCGGTATTCTTGCCATGCGTATTATGGTACAATTTATTGGGCAAGCCATTGGGTTAATATTGTTACGAGAAAGAAAAGGCACTAGTAATTTGCCTTACAAAATGCCGCTATATCCCTTGCCAGTAATACTTGCCATTGGTATGTGGTTGTATGTTTTTTATGCAACTGGTATAAAAGTAATTTCCATGTTTGCAGTAGTACTTTTAAGTGGTATTATTGTTTATTTGATAAAAGCAAAAATTAATAAAGAGTGGCCGTTTGAGAATAAGTAAAGGTAATAAAAAAAGTAGGCCAACTAAAAAAACGGATGCCAACTTTTAAAAAGTCGGCATCCGCTTTTTTACAAATAATTTTACCAAGCCCTTACAACTTTTCCATTCAATATCTTCATTAAATAAAGATGTTTGTTTTCAAAATAGTCGGGCACAGTACTAGCTTTGTTTACAAAGGCAGGTTTAAAGTTAAATTCATTTATAACTTTAAATTGCGGTTCGTTTAAATGGTTCATTAATTCGTCTGGATATTTTACCAATAGTTTTGCAAAAAAATACACCGCTTCAAAACCCTTGTAACTCATATCGGTTGCACTACCTTTGTATTTTTTGCCATACACAGACTGCAATTTTTTACTGTACATATCTATTTTTGCATTGTAATAAGAAGCAGTATATTTTATACCAAAATCTTTCAATTTAGATTTTCTTAAATCTTCAAACGCATCCCAATTGGGCATTCCAATAATTTCTAAAGGGTAAGTTTCTTTTAAGTCAAATGCAGCATTTACAAGCCCTGCGCAAAATTCTTCATTTAAACTTCCACCAATAATTACAGATTTTGTATTGCTATCCAATTTATTTTTTAAAGAAGAAAAATCATTTTCTACATTAATCGTTTCAATATTTAACAATGGTTTTCCATCAGCGTCGTTTATACTTTTAAAATAATCGGCAATTTTATCTTCTTGTGCACCTTTTTTTCTGCACAAATAAATTTTCTTTGCACTTGTATCTTGTAAGATAGAACTAAAAATAGATTCGCAATGTGCCCGTAAAGTTGCGTTCACCATTATGTAAAAAGGGTTTCCCGTTATGCCACCATCGTTTGGAGATGTAGCAGAAACAAAAGGAATATTTTTTTGTTTTGCAAATGCAGCAAGTTTGGTTAGGTCGGCATCTTTTACCGAGCCTACAATCATATCAACACTATCCAATTTATGATTGTCAATAAGCCAAGCAATATTTTGTATCTGTGCTTTGCAGTCATAAATATTTGCTTGTATCGTTCCTTTTGGCAATGGCAAACTATCTAGCGCCACTTTTGCACCTTGTACAAAATCTAAACCTGGTTGTACAAATTTTGGAAAACCTTTACCATATTTATAAATGCTACCATTAAAAGCAGAATCTAAATACAATGGAGAGAAAATGGCGATATGATATGTTTTTGCAACAGGCGTAATATCCTGTGCTTTCATACTAAAACAACTAAACAACAATGCAATAATGGCTATAACTTTTTTCATTTTTTTTCTTTAGGGCTGCAAAAGTATTAAAAATTAGACACAAGACGTAAGATTTTTAGACATTAGACACAAGTCACAAGATTTTAATGCATAACAACTTAGAAGTAAGATATTGATACCCCCTAACAATTCTACGTTTGAGTTAAACCACCACAAATTACCAACTAACAAAAAACAAAAACGATCCAACACCAAACAGAATAACAACAAACCACAAACACCAAACAACAATAAGCAAACCCCAAACAATTTGTTTTATTCCCACTCAATCGTCGCCGGCGGCTTACTACTAATATCATACACCACTCTATTTATTCCTTTCACATTATTTATTATCTCATTGCTCACATCGGCTAAAAAATCGTATGGCAAATGAGCCCAATCAGCCGTCATTCCATCTACAGAAGTTACTGCTCTTAGTGCAATTGTGTATTCGTACGTACGCTCATCGCCCATTACTCCCACACTTTTTACTGGCAATAGTATTGTACCCGCTTGCCATACTTTATCATATAAATTGTGTTTGTGAAGCAGTTGGGTGTAAATGCTATCTGCTTCCTGCAATAACTGTACCTTTTCTTCAGTCACTTCTCCCAAAATTCTAATTCCTAAGCCAGGGCCAGGAAAAGGATGCCTGCCAAGCAAGTTTGCAGGTATGCCCAACTCGGCTCCAATTTTTCGTACTTCATCTTTAAACAATGCACGCAGGGGCTCTACTATTTTAAGATGCATTTTTTCTGGTAAGCCGCCCACATTGTGGTGAGATTTTATGGTAATAGCCAAACCATTTACTGCCGCAGATTCTATCACATCTGGGTAAATAGTACCTTGTCCTAAATAAGTAATACCAGTAATTTTTTTTGCTTCTTGGTCAAAAATATCGATAAAACTTCCACCAATGGCTTTGCGTTTATCTTCAGGATCTATTTTGCCAGCAAGCTTCGTATAAAAATGTTCCGATGCATCTACACCTGTTACATTAAGCCCAAGTTGTTTGTAAATACCAAGCACTTCTTCAAATTCATTTTTGCGTAGCAAGCCATTGTTTACAAAAATGCCATATAAGTTTTCACCAATTGCTTTGTGTAAAAGGGTAGCTGCTACTGTGCTATCCACACCACCACTCAAGCCCATCACCACTTTTTCATTGCCCAATTGTGCCTTTAATGCAGCCACAGTTTCAGTAATAAAATGCTCAGCGGTCCAATCTTTTTTGCAGCAACATATCTTTACTAAAAAATTTTCTATTATTTTTTTTCCTTCGGTGCTATGATAAACCTCTGGGTGAAACTGTAATCCAAATATATTTTCATTATTGGCAAAAGCCGCCACAGGAATACTTTCTGTAGTACCAAGCAATTCAAAACCCGCTGGTAATTCTTTTATCGTATCGCTATGGCTCATCCAAACTTGAGATGAAGCTG
>JAYSOC010000278.1:0-4284 GCA_043723285.1 Ferruginibacter sp.
GTCGGGGTTTTCTATCATTAAATGTACATCGTTGTATTTTTTAGATGCACTTGTTATAAATTTTGCAACCATAGCACCAAAACTAATATTGGGCACAAACACGCCATCCATAATATCTATATGAAACCAATCGGCTACACTGTTGTTGAGGATGTCGCATTCGCTTTGTAGTTGTAAAAAGTTAGCGGCGAGGAGGGAAGGGGCGATGATTAAAGACATGTTGATTTGTTTGGTGTTTGTTGTTTCAATGTTCAATGTTCAATGTTCAATGTTCAATGTTCAATGTTCAATGTTCAATGTTCAATGTTCAATGTTCAATGTTCAATGTTCAAATTTAATTTGGCGTTTTGCAAATTAGAAAAATTCTTTGATTAGAAAACATTAGCAAATTAGCACATTAGCAAATTACTTAATTCCAAGTCTCCCCAGTGCATCTTTTGCTTCTACATAATTTGGATCGTAATTCAATGCCATCTGATAAGCCTGTATTGCTTCTTCTGTTCTGTTTAATTTTTCGTAACAAAGCCCAAGGTAATAATATCCTTTGTCAAAATTATTTTGAATTGTTATTGCTTTTTCTAAAACATCGGCGGCTTCTTTATATTTTTTAAGGTCGTAATATGCCAATCCTTTTTCTAACCAAGCTTCCATAAATGTATAACTGGCGGCTATACTTTTATCAAAAAATGGAATGGCTTTTTCTTTTTCATTTTTATAGGTGTAATATAATCCTTTTATAAAGTATGCTTCTTTTTCGGCCTTGGCTTTTGCGCCAATGAGCAATGCATCTGCCATTTCTAGCGCCAATGGATTACTGGTTTCTGCATACAATGCACCAAGGGCAATAATGTATTGTGGGTCGGGTAAAATGCCAATGGCTTTTTCTAAAGATTTTATGGCAAGTGAGGTATCACCTTTTTGTGCAGCTATAATCGATTTTAAATCCAATAAATCTGGGCGAATACTATCTTTTGCAAGTGCTTGGTTTATGGAAGCAAGTGCGGCATCAAAATTTTGCGCATTTGAATAATATTGCACCAAGTTTTGTAATAGCAATAAAGAATCGGGGTGTTGTTGTAGGGCTGCTTTTAAATCTGCCTCTTGCAAAGGCATGCTAGCAGGCGCATTTGGCTTAGCGGTTTCCTCGTTATTATTGCACGAAAAAATGTTTGCACAAAAAAGTAAACCAAAAAAATATTTTATCAACGTCATTTGTGAACAAAAATAATGTAATAATGCAAATTCTTTACAAATCTTTAGCAAGTAATTTATTGGCAGCACTTAACTTCGCAAAAAATTATAAAATGAAAATTATATTTTCCGCATTGACTAATATTTCATTTACGCTGGTATTAATATTTACTTATCATTATTCTACTGCACAAACTGCACCTGCAAATGATACGATTCATTTTCCTGGCGAAACACATTTTGCCAATGTACGTCAACTTACTTTTGGTGGCGATAATGCAGAAGCGTATTTAAGCAAAGATGGAAAGTATTTAACCTTTCAAAGAACAGATCCGAAAAATGGTATTATGTGCGATCAAATTTGGATGGGGAAATTGCCAACCACACCTGATGAAAAATTTGAACCAAAATTGGTAAGTACTGGTACTGGTAAAACAACTTGTTCATATTTTTTCCCTGATGGAAAAAGTATATTGTTTGGCTCTACTCACCTTGCTGGCGCTGAGTGTCCAGCAAAACCAGATAGAGCAAAACATGGCAACAAATATATATGGCCTATAGATGTAACGATGGATATTTTTCAAGCAGATCTTAATGGAAAAATTATAAAGCAATTAACGAATAGTAAAGGATACGATGCCGAAGCTACCATTTCGCCAAAGGGAGATAGAATGATTTTTACATCTACCAGAGATGGAGATTTAGATTTATATACAATGGATTTGAAAGGGAAAAATGTAAAGCGTATTACAAAAACGTTGGGCTATGATGGTGGTGCATGGTTTAGTCCAGATGGGAAAAAAATTATTTGGAGAGCAAGCCGCCCAACTACCGAAGCAGAAATAAAAGAATACAAAGAATTGTTTGCCGAAAACCTTGTAGCGCCTACACATATGGAAGTTTGGATTGCTAATGCAGATGGTAGCAATGCGCATCAAGTTACTTTTTTGGAGCAAGCCAACTGGGCACCAAACTTTACGCCAAATGGCAAGCATTTTATTTTTTGTAGCAATCATGAGTACAAGCGAGGCTTTCCTTTTAATATGTACATTGCAGACCTTGATGGAAAAAATGTACAAAAAATAAGCAGAGATAAAGGCTTTGATGCCTTCCCAATGTTTAGCGCAGATAAAAAGAAAATTGTATTTAGTAGTAATAGAAATAATGGCGGCAGTAGAGATACGAATATTTTTATTGCGGATTGGGTGGAGTAATAATGAATAATTTTAAAATGAATAATTAATAATTTTTTCAGTTTGAAGTTTTACCATTTATACTAAAACGTTGTGGAGAAAGCATTATTAATTATTAACTATTCATTATTAATTTAGTTCAATCACCTCACAATCCCACATATCCTTACCATCTATCGTAAAACGAATAAGGGTGCGCACTTTGTGCCAGCCTTGCTTGCCCGCTGCGCCTGGGTTCATGTGTAGGCATTGCAATTTGTCGTCGTACATTATTTTTAAAATGTGTGAGTGCCCGCAGATAAAAAGTTGAGATTTGTTTTTTATAATATCGTCTTTTACTCCTTTAGAATATCTACCGGGGTAGCCGCCAATATGTTGTATAAAAACATTTACACCCTCACAGGTAAAAAATAATTTTTCGGGATAAATACTTCTAATATTCGCATCATCAATATTACCATACACTCCTCTAAAAATTATTTTTTTATTTAACTTTTCGCTAAAATAGTTTTCTTGCCACACACCAATTTTATTATCAAAAAAAGTTGATATTTTATCTTCTACTTTATCAGTATTAACATCTTTTACTTTATCTTCTCGTCCTCCCTCTCTACGAAGTGGAGATGGAACGAGGGTGAGGCTCCCAAAGTCTCCCGCATGCCATACTTCATCGCAATCTTTAAAATGTCCAAAAACCGCTTCATCCAAAAAACCATGCGTGTCCGATATTAATCCTATTCTTGTCAAACCTTATTTAGTTTTAAAAGTTAATTTATTAAGCCACTCAATTTTAAAAAGACTTTACGATTGATAGAAATCAAAAATCTGTACATCTGAAATCAAAAATTTCTTTAATCCTATTCTTGTCAAACCTATTTCGTTTTAAAAATGTAAATTTGTTTATTAAATAAAGATAACTTGTTTCTCATTAAAACTTGTGATAAAGAAAATAACCATGTATTAAAAATAACAACAAACAAAAAACACTAAACCACAAACACCAAACAAATAACATCAAACAAAAAATTAAAAATGCCTCACTATCATAAACTCGGCTCCATCCCTCACAAGCGTCACACGCAGTTTCGCAAGCCAGATGGTTCTTTATATTCCGAGCAGTTATTTTCTACCGAAGGGTTTTCCAACGATTATTCGTTGCTCTATCATACTTACGCACCCACACTCATTGTAAGTTGCGATGAACCAATAAACGTAGCGCCAAAAATTGCAGAAGAGCACATGCTAAAGCATCGTAGCCTCGAAGGTTTCAACATAAAACCCGCCGCCGATTTTTTAGATAGTAGAAAAGCTGTGTTGGTAAACGATGATTGCCATATTGTTTTGGCCGCTCCGCAAAAAAGCATGACAGATTATTTTTACAAAAATGCAGATAGCGATGAAGTAATTTTTATACACGAAGGCACTGGCATTTTAAAAACTTGCTATGGCAAAATTAAATTTGCTTATGGTGATTATTTAGTTGTGCCTCGTGGTTGCATTTATCAAATACATTTCGATACCGAAGCCAATAGATTATTAATTGTAGAATCTCATTCGCCCATTCGTTATCCAAAAAAATATTTAAGTAAGTATGGGCAGCTTATGGAGCATTCTCCTTATTGTGAAAGAGATATTCGTACACCAGAAAATTTACAAACTTTTGATGAAAAAGGCGACTTTATCATCAAAACAAAAAAGAAAGGTATGTTGTATGGCATACATTATGGCACACATCCTTTCGATGTAATTGGTTGGGATGGTTGCTGCTATCCATTTGCATTTAGCATTCACGATTTCGAACCCATTACTGGCCGTGTTCATCAGCCACCACCAGTGCATCTTACTTTTGAAACAAATGCGTTTGTTATTTGTTCGTTTGTGCCACGTTTGTTTGATTATC
>JAYSOC010000279.1:0-10977 GCA_043723285.1 Ferruginibacter sp.
ATGGTTCCTTCACCTTCAGTTTTTGGAAGACTCATTTGAATGAGCCCCGACTTTATTATTCTTGGCATAACGGTAATTTTAATTTTTGTAAAAGGTATAAAATTTATTCTTTATTATTCAAAGCTTTTTCAATTTTTTTATCAGGTATTAACCAAATCATAGATACTATAAAGAATATTACCCCAGAAATGGCAGGGTTAAAATATAATGCAACAGGAATAGCAATTAAATAAAGTAATACAGAACCAAGAGATTTCCATCCTTTCGGTTTAATAATTTCTTGTAATTGTTTTTGATTTATGTGACTTCGTACAATGGTTGTTTGCAGAATATTAAATGCCACCCCACATAATAAAGCCAATACAGCATATGCAACTACTGTAATTCTTTCAAAATGATTTTCGCCCATCCAAGCCGTAGCAAAGGGTATTAGCGATAACCAGAATAATAAATTGATATTTGCCCACATTATGGAAGGCGTAACATTTTTTATTGTATGCACAAGATGATGGTGATTAACCCAATAAATGGCTACAAATAAAAAGCTTAATGCATAGCTCAAAAATTTTGGCAATAAGGGTTTAATTTTTTCCCAATCTGTTCCCTCTGGCGCTTTCATTTCAAGCACCATAATAGTAACAATGATTGCAATTACACCATCACTAAAAGCTTCCATTCTTGTTTTTTGCATTATATTTTATTTTGCACTTTATTTCTTTTTATAAATTTACCAAATCCTTTTTCAATTTTACATTCATTATTTTCAATGGCAATTTGTCCACGTAGCAATACTGTTTTTACTTTGCCTGTAACTTCCCAGCCTTCGTATGCGTTATAATCTACATTCATATGATGTGTGCTTGCAGAGAGTGTATGTTTTTCATTAGCATCAAATAATACAATGTCCGCATCGCTACCTACAGCTATGGTGCCTTTTTTTGGAAACATGCCAAATATTTTTGCAGCATTTGTGCAAGCTACTTCTACATATTTATTCAAGGTTATTTTTCCTTTGTTTACACCTTCGCTAAACAATAATTCCATTCTATTTTCTATAGCAGGATGCCCATTTGGAATTTTACTAAAATCAGCTGCGCCCATTAATTTTTGTTCCCACATAAACGGACAATGGTCTGTTGCCACTACATTTACGACACCTTGGTTTATGCCTGCCCACAAAGTGGCTTGGTCTTTCTTTTCTCTCAATGGCGGACTCATTACCCATTTTGCACCATCTTCTCTTTCATATAAAGATGCGTCAATAATTAAATATTGAATGCAAGTTTCTACAAATACTTTTTGGTTTCGTTTTGTTGCGTTGCGTACTGCGTTTAATGCACCTTCGCATGTAAGGTGAACAATGTAACCAGGGCAGCCAGTATAGTTTGCCATATCTGCAAAGCGACCACTAGCTTCGGCTTCGGTAACTTCTGGTTGTGATAAATAATGATATAGTGGAGATAGTTTTCCTTCGGCTCTATGTTTGGCAATTAAATAATCAATCATATCTCCATTTGTGGCATGTACATTTATTAAGCCCCCATGTTTTTTTACTTCTTGCATCAAACCTATCATTTGTCTATCATCAATCATCAACGCACCTTTGTATGCCATAAAAGTTTTAAAAGAAGTGATGCCTTCTTCTTCAATAAAATGTTGTATTTCTTTTTTTGTTTCTGCATTAAAATCAGTAACCGCCATGTGAAAACTATAATCGCCCACACAATTATTATTACTTCTACTTTGCCATTCTTCTAAAGCAGATTGCAAACTTCTGCCTTGTGTTTGTAAAATAAAATCTATCACAGATGTTGTGCCGCCAAACAATGCGGCTCTTGTTCCTGTTTCATAATTATCGCTAGAGTAAGTGCCCATAAATGGCATATCTAAATGCACATGCGGGTCTATGCCACCAGGGAAAACGAGTTTACCAGTAGCATCTATTTCTTTATCGGCTTTTACTTGCAAGTTTTTGCCAATGGCAGAAATGGTTTCTCCTTCAATAAAAATATCTGCTACGTAATTGTCAGTAGCAGTGATGATGTTTCCGTTTTTTATGAGTGTGTTCATTTAATTTTTAGATTTTTTTATTTACTTTTTAAACCCAATTCTTTCTCTTTTTTCCCACTTAATTTTTTGTAATTTCTCATCTTCTTTTTTATCAAGCATGTTTTCTAATACATCATAAATACTGTTTAATTGTATATCATGTTCATCAATTCTATCTCTTAATTCCTTTATTAAACTAAGTGCTGATAAATTACTATGCACAAGTCTTTTTAAAGAAATAAAAGCTCTAACAATAGCAATGTTCATTTTTCTGGCTTTCGGGCTTTTTAAAACTCCTGCAAGCATTGCGACTCCGTGTCCGGTAAATGCATAAGGAGGTAAACTTAACTTTCTTTTCAATTGTGATGATATCACAGAATGTGATGTCATATTAGTGCCCTCTTTACTAAATATTTCTGATGATATCACAATTTGTGATATCATATCTTTCCATTCTTTTTTAGTGAGGCGAAACATAAAGTCTTTTGGGAAGCTATCTATATTTCTTTTTACCGTCTGATTAAAAACCCTTGTTTCTACTTCATACAATTGAGCGAGGTCAAAATCTAGCATTACTTTTTCACCACGAATTTCATAAATTTTATCTTGTATTATTTCAGTTTTCATTATTTTCTTTTATTCATTAACAATAAATAAATAATTCCACTCACAAACAGCCCTACAAACCATGCATAATGATACAAATCTGAAATCCATGTTGGAAATGCTGTACTAGAAACAACTTTTATTTGCAACAAAAACCCTGGTATGTTTGGAATAATACCACAAAGCAAAGCAATGATGGCTTTATTGTTGAAACCATTGCTATAACTGTATGCTCCGCCATGCTTGTATAAATCTTCTGCTACTAAATTTTTCTTTCGTATAAAAAAATAATCGGCAATCATAATGCCACCAACTGGGCCAAGCAAACTAGAGTAAGCTACGAGCCATGTAAAAATATATCCATCAGGGCTGGCAATTAATTTCCAAGGAAAAATTAAAATGCCAATAATACCTGTAATATAACCGCCAGTTTTAAAACTAATTTTATTGGGTGCAAGGTTTGAAAAATCATTTGCAGGGCTAACAATATTTGCAGCAATATTTGTGGCAAGTGTAGAAATGATAATGCCTATCATAGCAAAAGTTACCATTATTTTATTTTCAAATTTACCAGCTAGTTTTACAATATCCCATTCTGTACTTCCATAAATAATAGCTGTTGCAGATGTAACTACCACTCCAATAAATGCAAAAAATGTCATGCTCGTTGGTAAGCCAATTATTTGCCCTTTTATTTGCGCATTTTGGCTTTTTGCATAGCGTGTAAAGTCTGGTATGTTTAAAGATAGTGTAGCCCAAAAGCCCACCATACCTGTTAATGCAGGAAAAAAGAAATGCAGAAATGAATTCGTATCTGCAAATTTTGATGGTTGATTTAATATTGGACCAAGCCCATGTGCCGCACTAATTGCCCAAAATAATAATGCCAATGCTGCTACTGGTAGAAAGATAGCTTTAAACAGCAATAATTTTTTTATACTTTCTACACCTAAGTAAACGATGTACATATTCAACAACCAAAAAATAAAAAAGCAAACCAATGGTAACGCTTGAGGAAAAAGAGTAGCAAGATTTATTTCTTCTAAAGATGGATTCCATGCACGTAAAATATTGTACAACGATGCACCACCAATCCATGTTTGAATACCAAACCAACCGCACGCTACAATGGCACGCAGCATTGCAGGAATGTTTGCACCTTTTGTGCCAAAACTTGCCCTAGCCAATACAGGAAATGGAATTCCATATTTTGCTCCGGCATGTCCATTTAATATCATTGGAATGAGTACAATGGCATTACCAATAAAAATTGTCAATATTGCTTGCCACCAATTCATACCGCCTTGTATGAGCGAGCTGGCGAGCATGTATGTAGGAATGCATAAGCTCATGCTTATCCATAGGGCTGCATAATTCCAAGTGCCCCAAGTTCTTTTTTGTAAAGTGATGGGAGCAAGGTCTTCGTTGGTTAGCGAAGTGTTAGAAATTATGTTAGTTTGGTCTGGCATATTTTTTATTAAATATTATCAGTTTACATACGCATCCGCTATTGCTATCGCCTCAGAAATTATTGCCAACCCTTCATCTATTTGTTCTTTATTAATGCAAAGCGGTGGTGCAACAAAAATATAATTCCAGCGTACAAAAGTGTACATGCCTAGTTCTTTTATTTTTGCTGCCACTTTATTCATTATTTCCATTTCGTTTGGCTTCGCATTAAATGGTGCCATTGGTTCTTTTGTTTTTCTATTTTTTACTAATTCAATACAACCCAGCAAACCAGTATTTCTAAAATCTCCGATGGATGGATGTTTAACTTTTAACTCCTCCATTTTTTCTTCAATATATTTTCCCATGGCCGCTGCATTTGCCACCATGTTTTCATCTTCATAAATATTTAAAACTTCTAATGCTGCTGCGCAACCCACTGCATGTGCTGAATACGTAAGCCCAAGCATCAATGGTTTATCATCATAATGCGCAGCAATTTTATCGCTTACAATTAATGCACCCATTGGCAAATAACCAGCAGTTAATCCTTTTGCAGTGGCAATAATATCTGGTATTACGCCATGGTTATCTATGCCAAACCATTTGCCTGTTCTTCCAAAACCACTCATCACTTCATCTATAATTAATAAAATACCATGCTTATCGCAAATGGCTTTTAGTTTTTTAAAATAATCTGGCGGATATTTTATACAACCACTACTTCCACTTTCGCCTTCCATTAAAATAGCGGCTACATTTTCTGGGCCTTCAAATTCTATAACTCTTTCTACATGGCTGGCACATTCGTATTGGCATGCGCCAAATGTTTGTCCAAATGGACAGCGATAACAAAATGGATCTTCTACATGTATAAAGTTTGGTGCTTGTTGGCTATCGGCTGGTAATTTACGTGGGTCGCCACCAGCGCTAAGGCCACCATAACTTGCACCATGAAAAGCCCTGTACTTTGCAATTATTTTATGGCGACCAGTATAAAGTCTTGCTAATTTAATGGCATTGTCAATGGCAGTTGCACCACATACCGTAAACAACGTTTTATTTAAACCTGCAGGCGTAATAGATGCTAATTTTTTTCCTAACTCACCACGTACTTTTGTAACACAGCTGGGCGTAACGTAACTTATTTCTTGCATTTGTTTTACCACTGCATCCGTTACACGCTGGTTGCCATGGCCAATGTTTACGTTCATTAATCCACTAGAAAAATCGATGTAACGCTTATCATCATAATCGTATAAATAAACGCCACTACCATATTTTACAGCAATAGGAGAAATACCTTTTTGTTTGCTCCAGCTAAATAAAGTATAGTCGGAATTGTTTTGGATGATTTCTTCTGTTTCGGAAATTGTTTGTGTTTCTGACATAATTTTATTTTTTGTTAACCAGCATTTGTAATTCTATATATCTTCAGTGGCGTCGCACATTTCAACAGTAGATCGCTATTTAGCTTTTATCTATTTTCTAATATCACCCCTTCGGGGTTCGCTCCCTCATTACTTTTTTGTGCTATATTAATGTCAGCCCTTTGGGCTTGGTCTAAACGTAATCAGCATTATATATTTATTCTTCTATTTTACAAATAATCCCAAAGGGATGCCATTAATATAATAACCATCTTAATATTTGCATACCAACCCCGAAGGGATGACATTAGAACCATAAACTTTAATCAATCGTAAAATTCAAACAAATACTTATCTTCAAATGGAATATTAAACTTTTTTAAAAATCCTAAATATTCTTGTTAAAATGTTTTCTTTTTATGTCGTTCTTTTTGATTTTTTATATAATCAATTACATTTCCAAAATTTGATTCCGAATAAGAAAATGCACCATATCCTTCTTGCCATGAAAATTTTTGTTTCAAAAATCCTTTATCGTTTATAAAATTGCACGAATTGTTTTTAATATCCCTTATCAAATCTGAAATCCTCATAGCGGGTCTTAAGCCTACTAGTACATGAATATGATCTTCCATGCCATTTACAGCTAAAGATTTCTGTTCTTTACCATCTACTATCCCCGAAATATATTTATACAATTCTTCCTGAAAAGCAGGTTTAATCATATTCTCTTTACCTTTTACAGCAAAGACATATTGAACATATATTTGAGAAAATGGACCGGGCATAATATTTCATTTTAATTTAAGAAAATATAATTCCTAACTCATCCAATTCGTCTTCGCTTCTGCATTCCATTTCGTTGTTGTCTTTTTTAGTTTTGTCCAAAACTCAATAGAGCTTTTTCCTGTTAAATCGCCCACACCAAATTTAGAATCATTCCAGCCACCAAATGAAAATGGCTCTCTTGGCACAGGTACGCCAATGTTTACGCCAATCATACCGGCGCTTGCACGCTCTATGATGTAACGAGCCATGCCACCATCTTGTGTAAATACTGCGGCGGCATTTCCATAAGGACTATTATTTTCAATTGCCAATGCTTCATCAACTGTTTTTGCTCGTAAGATAGAAATTACTGGACCAAAAATTTCTTCCTTTGCCACACTCATTTCTGGTGTTACAAAATCAATAACCGTTGGACCTACATACGAACCATTTTCTTTTCCTTTCACTGTTGCATTTCTGCCATCCACTAAAATTTTTGCGCCTTGCGATTCTGCTTCTGTAATATATTTTTCTATTCTTTCTTTTGCTGCTTGAGAAATAACGGCACCAAGATTTTCGCCGGGAATTATTTTTCTTGCTTCTGCACAAATTTGATCAATAATTGGATCTACATTACCAACAGCTACCATTGCAGAAGCCGCCATGCAACGCTGTCCTGCACAACCAGACATAGATGCAGTAACGTTTGTAGCTGTCATGGTCGGATGCGCATCTGGCAAAACAAGTAAATGATTTTTTGCACCACCGAGTGTGAGCACTCTTTTAAAACTTGCCGATGCACGTGCATAAACAATCTTTGCAACTTTTGTAGAACCTACAAAAGATACCGCTTCAATACCTGGATGATCGCAAATGGCTTCTACAATTTCTCTATCGCCATTAATAATATTTAGTACACCATCTGGCAATCCAGCCTCTTTTAATAACTCAGCAATTTTTATAGAGCTTAATGGAACAGTTTCCGATGGTTTTAAAATCATTGTATTTCCTAATGCCAATGCATTTGGTATTGTCCAATTGGGTACCATGCTCGGAAAATTAAAAGGAACAATAGAAGCTACAACGCCAATCGCACAATAATCTGTACGACATTCCACACCTTTGCTCACTTCTAAAATTTCGCCACCAATAAGTTGTGGTAGCGAGCAAGCAAACTCTGTAAGTTCAATGCTTTTTTCAACTTCAGCTCTTGCTTCATCCAATGTTTTTCCATTTTCTTCTTGTACTAGTTGCGATAGCTCCAACATATTTTTTTCTAACAAGGCTCTGTATCTATAAAAAATTTGTACACGTTCTTTTATAGATGTTTTAGACCAGGTTTCAAATGCATTTTGTGCAGCTGTTACCGCTTCATTTAAATCATCATTGTTAGATAATGGAACGGTAGATAATAAACTTCCATCTAATGGAGATATTACATTTAATGTTTTATTTGTTTTACTGGCAACAAATTTGCCACCAACAAAATTTTTTATTTCGGGATATTTCATTTTAGTATGTTTTCGTTTTTCAATCTATATTATTTTTATAACTTTTAAGAAAAGTAAGATAATAAATTTAGTCGGGAAAATGCATAAAAGAAATTGAAGCCAAATTTGGTTTAATTATTTGGAAGTGATATAGGTATCTTTAAAAATAATTATAATATTTACTCATGAACTGCAAGTACAGGTACTTTGCTTTGATAAATCATTTTTTTTACATGCTGCGTTTTAAATAATCTTTGAAAAAAACCATGAAATTTCGGAGCCATAATAATCATATCTATAACCTTATCATGTACAAATAAATTCATTGATTCATGAAAATCGAATAAGCGCATAAAATAAAATTCAGGATTAAAGTCTGCCAATAACATTTCCATTTCATCTCTTTCTTTTTTATAACTTGTGGTTAAAGAAATGTAATGGCTATCATCTACATTCAATACATGTAAGTTTGGTTTAAAATCCGTTAATATTCTTTTTACTGCAAGCAACACGGGCGTATCTTCCACATGTTTCATTTCTGAAGCTATTAAAATATTTGTAATGCTAGTATAAACTGCATTTGCTGGAATGATTAAAACTGGGCAAACATTTTGCTCTGCCATTTTTAAAGTATTAGAACCAGAAAAACGTTGCGCTAATGCAGACTTTCCTGTAAGACCCATTATAATCATATATGCACTTTTTACATGCGCAAATGCAGTAAGACTTTCAATAAAATTACTGCCAGATTCTGTAATGGTTTCAATATTAATGGCAATGGCTTTTAATTCTTTTTGCAAGCCTGATAGATATGTTTTCGGAACGTTGGCATCTTCGTTAGAGGAATAAAAATTATACAATATGATGTTTACATCGGTCCTATTGGCATACATCTTTGCGCCATAATGTGCAGCATTAAAAGATGTTTCAGAAAAATCGATTGGAATAATGACATTTACCATAAAAATATTTTTTACGAATTTAAGCTATTTATTATGAATATGATAAGTATATAAGATTTTCATTTTTAATTTTCCTTTCAATTTTTATACAATAGCCGTACCATTTATTTTTACAAATTCCAAAACATTTTCTGAAGCTAACCAAATAATGTCGCCATCTTTTTTAAACCAAGTCATTTGGCGTTTTGCATAATGCCTTGTGTTTTGTTTTATCAATTCAACAGCTTTTTCTAAAGTAATTTTATTTTCAAAATAATCAAACAATTCTCTGTAACCAACTGTTTGCAATGCGTTGAGTATTTTTTGAGGATGAAGTGCTCGAGCTTCTTTTTCTAAACCTTGCGTCATCATTTTATCTACTCTCGTATTTATTCTTTCGTATAAAATTGCCCGTGTTATTTCTATACCAATTTTTATAATATTAAAATCTCTTTCTTTTTTTATTTTTTTTTGATGAACTATTATTGATTTTCCCGTGTTGCGCATTACTTCCAATGCACGCATCATTCGTTGTGGGTTTTGTATTTCTCCTTTTTCAAAATACCATGGGTCTTCTTCTTTTATTTTTTCTTGCAACCAAACAATTCCAAGAGCTGCATAATTTTTATCAATCTCTATTTTTATTTGCTCATCGGTTTTTGCAATATCATCTAGCCCTTCGCAAAAAGCTTTTATGTACAGCCCAGTACCACCAACCATTACAGCTACATCATTTGTTTTAAATATTTCATTTATACATTCCAAAGCATATTGCTCAAAGTTTGCCGCAGAAATATTTTCAGCAATGCTATGTGAGTTAATAAAATAATGATGGATGGTTGAAAGCTCCTCTAGCGAAGGTTTTGCAACGCCAATGCCCAATTCTTTAAAACATTGTCGACTATCTGCAGAAATGATTTGTGTGTTGAAATGATTTGCAACATCGATGGCAATATCGGTTTTGCCACTAGCGGTTGGGCCGCAAATTATGATGCAGGTTTTTTGTTTCATAAATAAGGTTTGTAAAGAACCTTCATTATCAAAATTATTTCTTTAATTATGGTTTGCTAATGTTATAAAATATTGAGTTTACAACATTAGCAAATTAGCACATCAGCAAATTACTATATTTCTCCTTCATTAAATTCTTGATCTTGTTCCTCAGTCTCTTCCATAGCATCTCCATCTTCCCCTTCTTCACTAAAACCATCTTCCATTGCAGTTGCTTTTAAATCATATTTTTCTTCCATTTCGGCAAGGCGCTTATCTACCAGGCCTTTTGTGCCGTATTGCGATGGTGCAATACCTTCGTTACGCACACAAAATGGGTAAGATAATTTTGCATTTTCTTCTTTGTCCACATTTATTAATTCTATGGCAAAAAACCAATGCTTTACAAAATCGTATTCGTACACAAACTTTTGATTGGGGTCCCTTATTTCTGTTCCAATAACGGTTTCAGACATTATAAGCGGCTCGGCTTTATATTCTTTATCATATTTTTCAATAGATATTTCTCTGCCTTTTTGCCAAATATCATTGCTCCTATAAAAAGTAGCAGCATGTATTTTATCAAATTCATACGCTACCAATATTGCATGGTGTAAGTCTAAAAAGCTATTGCTATGCTTTATTGCAACATCTCTATAAATACTTTCGTCTTCTTGAAAATAAACCCTAAATTTTAAAATAGCCATAATGTAAAAATAAGAATTATCAACTAAGAATTAAGAATTTGTGATACCAATTCCGAGTTCTTTAGCTTTAGCCAACATATAATTAAATGCAAAATCATAATTATTGGGTATCTCGCCATCTAAAATAGCATTTCGTATGGCATCTTTTATTAATCCCACTTCTTTGCTTGGTTTCAAATTAAAGGTTTCCATAATTATTTCGCCGGTTATTGGTGGTTGCCAATTTCGCAAGCTATCAGTGGCTTCTACTTCTTCGCAACGCTTACGCACTATTTCAAAATTTTCTAAAAAACGTTTTACTTTTTGTTTGTTTTTAGATGTGATATCGGCATTGCACAATTTCATGAGGCTATCTATATCTTCCCCTGAATCAAACAATAAACGGCGTATGGCAGAGTCTGTAATATTTTCTTTGGTAAGACTTATTGGTCGCAAATGCATTTCTACCATCTTTTGTACGAATCGCATTTTTTCATTTTGCGGTAGCTTTAGTTGTGTAAATATTTTTGGTACCATGCGTGCACCCACCGCTTCGTGCCCATGAAAAGTCCATCCGTGTCCTTCTTCAAATTTTTTTGTATTTGGTTTTGCAATATCGTGCAATACT
>JAYSOC010000280.1:0-4267 GCA_043723285.1 Ferruginibacter sp.
CGCCTTTGTGGCAAACCGTATTTTTTGCAGCGAAGCTGCGGAAAGCTATTCTTAAATGTCATTTACAAAGAGCTTAAAAACTTTTTTATGAGTGTCTCACCCTGACAACATTCTTTTTTTTGAACTTTGTGATATTTATAAACGGCAATTCTTATTTTACAGTATTGCTCCATTCAAAAAAATCATCCACATCTTTTTTAAACTTTACTAAATCGGGTTTGTTAATGTAATACATCTGACCCGAAGTATAAAAATATTGTTTGATATTTTTCTTAAACTCGGGTCGTAGAAACATATGCTCAATATCGTAGGAGGCCGTAAAATATGGCGTGGCAAAATCGTAATACCCACTACCAACATATACTTTGAGTGCAGGATTTTTTTGCATAGCATCTCTTAAACTTTCTGCTACATTTAAAAATTGGTTTTGAACATTACTATAATTCCAAGGGTAAACATTTCCAAAAATATTATACGCTTTTTCTTCTTTAAAATTTAAGTCTTTTTCAAAATAATCATTAATAGCAGAAGTAAAAGGGCCATCAATATTTATAAATGATGGATCAAAACTCACATTATCTCCAGCATCGTCGAAGTCTCGCCCAGTAAAGCGTGCATCTAGTCTGCCAATGGTTAATCCATCTTTTCTACGCAGCTCTTTGTAAAATCGATTTTCATCTACACGCAGGTTTGCTTGCAAACAATATTCTTTACTCAAGCCTGTGTAATAACTCATCATTTCTGCTATTTTATTTTTATCTGCATCGCTCATCCATTGCCCTTTTATGAGTGCTGAAGCATAATCGCCTATGGCAAATGTTTCACTTTCTTTTAATGCTGCTTGCAAATTGGCTTGCAAAGCAGGGGCTAATTTTTTATGGTACCAAGCAGCAGCTGTGTAAGAAGGAATGTATAATGCCCTTGGCAAATCGTTGCCAATATAATAATCGTTTGTGCCAAAATTGAGCACAGGAGAAATTAAAAAAATGCCATTAAAATAAATGCGATAATTATCTTGTAAATATTTTGACAACCCTGCTGCTCTTGTAGTGCCATAACTTTCGCCAGCCATGTATTTTGGTGAACCCCATCTTTCATACTTACTTAAAAAATGACGAATAAAAGATGCTACCGATTGTACATCTTCTACATACCCATGAAATTGTTTCGGACTCTCTCCTGCTGCTGCTCTGCTATAACCTGTGGCTACAGGATCTATAAAAACCAAATCCGTTTTATCTAACCAACTGTATTCATTATTCACAACTTTGTATGGTGGAGCTGTGGCAGTACCGTCTTCTTTTAAAGCTACCATTTTTGGCCCTAGCCCTCCCATGTGCAGCCATACAGATGATGACCCAGGTCCGCCATTAAACGTAAAACATACAGGGCGCTTTGCGGCATCTTCATTATCTTTTTTATAATAAGTAAAAAATACTTTTGCAATCAATTTACCTGTATCATTCTTTAAATCGAGATAACCTGTGTGGGTTGTATAATCTATTTTTTTGCTAAACGAAGTGTAACTATTTTTTGTAACCGTTACTTGCACACCAGCGGGTATGAGGTCTTTGGTTTCGATGATGGGGCTTTTTTGTGCAGTCGAGTGCAGGTATGTGCATACGAGGATTAGAGCGAAAATTTGTTTCATATTTTTTAAATTAATTTTTCTGATTTTTTTAAGCTGCATAATAAAAGATGAATAATGATTTACTGTTGAATGGAGCGTCGCCAATGAAGTTAAATCAGGGTTATTAGTTCGTAACCAAAAAAAATATTTCACAAAAGCCACAAAGCAACACAAAGAAAAAAAGTAATTAATAATCTATTATCAAATACTTTAATTTTTAAGAGGCAAAACATACTATTAAAGCATCATCTCCCAACCTCGAACCTTCAACCTTGAACTCTACTCTTTCTTCACCGAAATAACCGGCACTGCTTTTTCCCTTATCATTTTATTCAACTCCAACACATCCACATCCATTAATGTTTTCAATTTACCTAATTGTACATCTGCCATAGCCGCAAGGTCAGTATATGCTTGCTTGAGTTGCTTTGTTGGTGCATTGTTGCCACTATTTGCATAATCATACAAGCCACTTATCTTATCGTTTAATCTTATAGGATAATTCAATACATCTTGTCCACTTTTTGCTTTTGTTTGGTACAATGCTTCTTCAATAGTGGTCAATTGCTTTGCAATGGTATCGCCTTTTTCTTTTATTTCTTTTGGTAAGTCTTTGCCCATGCGTTCTGTAAATCCATTTATTTGTATGCGTATATCCCGTATATTTTTTATAGATTTTTGTATATCGCTAAACTTATCTCTTATACTTAATAGTGTACCAAATTGTTCCTCATACTCTTGTTGTGGAATTTTATAAGAAGGGTTGGCTAAAATAGTAAACGCTTGCTCTGAAGAATCTTTACCTACTTTTATTTTTGCAAAATACTGCCCAGGTGCAGCTTTTGGCCCTGCTACCGTGCCATTCCACAAAATCATGCCTTCTATTTTTTCTGCTTCGGGGTAGTACATGTTCCATACAAATTGGTTCATGCCTTTGTTTATTTCAAACTTATCATTTTTTTCTTTTGCATCTGTAGCAAAGGTTTTTATGAGTTTTTTATTTTTATCTAAAATAGAAATGCTTGCTTTTGTACTATCCAATACATCTTTAGCATAAAAATTTAATACTGCACCATTCGGTGGGTTTGTACCTGCATTTTTTGCATTGGCATTTACAAAACCATCTCTTCTGTAACTTTCATTAATAGGCAACACATGCAAATTTTTATTTAAAACATTGGCATCAAATTGTTGTACAGCCGTAAGATCATCAATAGCCCACAATGCACGCCCCTGCGTGGCTACAATCAGATCATTGTTTTTTATGTTCATATCTGTAATGGGCACAATGGGTAAGTTTTGTTGAAACGGTCTCCAGTTTGCACCATCATCATAACTTATATACATGCCATATTCTGTACCTGCATACAACAAGCCTGCACGTTTTTTATCGGCACGTACGGCTCTTGCAAAATGTATCTCATTGATGCCATTTGTTATTTGCTTCCATGTTTTACCGTAGTCTTCTGTTTTAAAAATGTATGGTTTAAAATCATCCATTTTATATTTTGTACCTACTATATATGCTGCTCCCTTTTTAAATGGATTCGCATCTATACAATTCCACATCATCCATTTGCCTGCGGCAGGTGGTGTTACATCTGCCCAAGTTTTACCACCGTCTTTACTCATGTTCACTCTACCATCATCGCTACCTGTCCATAACAAATCTTTTTCGTAAGCACTTTCTATAGCTGTAAAAATGGTGCAATAATATTCCACCGATGTATTGTCTTGCGTAATTGGACCGCCGCTACTTTTTTGTTTTGCCGTATCATTCGTTGTAAGGTCGGGGCTTATCATTTCCCAAGATTGGCCTTCGTTTTCTGTTACAAATAAATGTTGCGCACATGCATACAATCGCTTAGGATTATGTGGCGAAAAGAAGATGGGGAAATTCCATTGAAAGCGATACTTCATCGTATTCACTCCTGCACCAAGAGGATTATCAGGATATACACTTATGGCTCTGTTTTCTCCAGTTTTATGATCGAGCCTACTCAAGTATCCACCATAATTTCCGCCATACACCACATCAGGATTAAGAGGATCTGCCACGACATATCCACTCTCCGCTCCTGCTGTAGGTTGCCAATGCTCGGTGGTAATTTGCCCTTCATCGCTAGCACTTAAAATGCGTACCGTGCTATTATCTTGCTGTGCCGCTAAAATCCTATACGGAAAATGATTATCGGTAGAAACCCTGTAAAACTGCGCTGTTGGCTGATTTTCGTACGTGCTCCAATTATTACCAGCATCAAAACTTACCTGTGCACCACCATCATCGGCCACTATCATTCTGTTGGCATCTTCGGGGTCTATCCATAAATCGTGGTGATCGCCATGCGGTGTGCTTATACTTTTAAATGTTTTACCGGCATCTGTACTTTTATAAAATCCTACATTTAATGCGTACACAATATTTTCATTTTTTGTATCTGCAAATATTTTACTAAAGTACCAAGCTCGTTGTAAAATGTTTGCATCGTCGGTTTGTTTTTCCCAACTGTTACCACCATCATCACTTTTGTATAAACCTCTACTTTTACTTTCTATGGTTGCAAAAATTCTTTCGGGGTTTACAGCACTTACCGCAATTCCAATATTGCCAATCACTTCATTTTTTGGCATTCCTTT
>JAYSOC010000281.1:0-4258 GCA_043723285.1 Ferruginibacter sp.
TTAAATGTACTACAATTCAAAAATATATTTTAAATTTAAATTATGGATTCAGCTGATAAAATATTTGAACCTGAAAATATACTTATTCTCAATATAAACTTTGGGAAGGGGATTGGGAACTTATTAAAGGGTATCCTCATGCTATGAGTCTATCAACCAAAAAAAATCATAATAGATTCTCTGTTAAATTCTATAGATTAATAGGAAATATTTTGGAAAGTTCAAATTTTAAATGTGATTGCGAAGTTTTTTATGAAATAGACTGTGTAATAGATGAGTACAATGTAGTAAAACCAGATGTGATGGTTGTATGCGGAAACTCAAATGAGGAAATTCAAACTTTCCTTCCCACAATTATTTTAGAAACTGCTTCACCTTCTATTATTATAAAAGATAGAAATACAAAATTCAACCTTTACGAAATGTGTGGGGTTAAATATTTATATAATGGTTGATCCAGAAAGAAAATCCGTAGAGATTTTTGAACTAACCGATAATAAATACCGCCAAACAACCACTACAGATTTTATACTTACGCCGCAATGCGGCATACAATTAGATGTATTTAATTTATGGGACTAATGTAATTTCCCCGTTACTAGTTTCATAAACTCACTTCTTGTTTGGTGCTTTTCAAACTCACCACAAAATGCAGATGTTGTTGTAGATGAATTTTGTTTACCCACACCACGCATCATCATACACAAATGCGAAGCCTCAATAACAACTGCCACTCCAAGTGGATTTAGGGTATCTTTTATAGCATCCATAATTTGATGTGTCAATCTTTCTTGCACTTGCAACCTACGTGCATATACATCTACCACACGAGCTATTTTGCTTAGCCCAGTTATATATCCATTTGGAATATAAGCCACGTGAGCTTTACCAAAAAATGGTAACATATGGTGCTCGCACATGCTGTACAATTCAATATCTTTTACAATTACCATTTCGCTCATTTCTTCATGAAACTTCGCCGATTCTAAAATTGCTTTTGCATCTTGTGTATATCCTTGCGTAATATATTGCATGGCTTTTGCAATTCGTTCAGGCGTTTTCAATAACCCTTCACGCTCAGCATCTTCACCCAATAACTTAATATTGTCTTTGTAATTATTTTTTAAACCTTCAGTTATGTCTTGGTCGTAACTTTCTACTCTTTTATATGCCATGTTCGATGTGTGTTTTAATAATTTTTGTTTTCGTAATTCAACATTTGTAATTCGTAATTAAACTGGGTATTCCACAAAATTCCTCTCAGTTTCGTACAACCTCAATTTTAGTTCTAGTTTCTCCTCAATCTCGGGGCGCAATATTTTATAAATTGCAATTACGATGTTTTCTGCAGTTGGGTTTGTGCGTTTAAATTCTATACAATCTTCATTGAGGTTTTTATGATCAAATTTATCTATAATTTTTTCTTTAATAAGATCACTCAATTTTTTTGTATCCATTACATAACCAGTTTCTGCATCTGGCACGCCAATTACTTGCACAGTTAAATCGTAATTGTGCCCATGGTAATGTGGATTGTTACATTTGCCAAATATTGCTTGGTTTTTTGCATCATCCCATGCTGCATTATGCAAACGATGGGCTGCATTAAAATGTTCTTTTCTAAAAACGGAAACCCTTTCGTTAGACATTAGATGATAGATTTAAGACACAAGACACTTGATTATCGAAGTCTTTATATTATTTCAAAATTATATTATACCTCAAACTTTTAAAACATTAGCACATCAGCAGATTAGCACTTTAGCTAATTACCCAAAGTATTCCAGATATAGCCTATCTGTTGCATACAATTTTAAAGAATGCAAAATCACATCGCTTGGCATTTGTGGTGTTAATTGATTCCAAATACCAACTACTAAATTTTCTATAGAACAGATTTTATCTTTCATAAAATTTACTTCTACATTTAAATTTTTATGATCTAATACATCTATCACATATTCTTTAATAATAATACTTAGTTTCTTTGCATCATACACAAAACCTGTTTCCGTATTCGGTTCACCTTTTACTGTTACATGCAAATTAAAATTGTGCCCATGCCAATTTTCATTAGCACATTTGCCAAATATTTCCTCGTTTTTTTCTATGCTCCAATTTGGATTGAAGAGTTTGTGTGCTGCATTAAAATGTTCTATTCTTGTTATATATACCATTATAAAATTCTAAATTTCTTTACAAAGGTAGTAGCTAAAGTTAACAAAGTAAAACGGTAGTAATTAACTTTACCAAATGAAGATTTTAGTAGTAGCTGCCACCGAAATGGAAATTGCTCTTTTTACGGCACAAAATAACATTGCTGATGTGCTCATAACAGGCGTTGGTGCACCTGCTTGTATGTATGCGCTCTCAAAATGTTTATTGCAAAATAAATGCGATTTTGTAATTCAAGCAGGTATTGCAGGTACATTTAAAAACCAATATCCCCTTGGACAAACATTTGCCGTAAAAACTGATTTGTTTGCAGACTTAGGCATTCAAGAAAAAGAAAGTTTTTTCACGCTTTTCGAAAAAGGTTTTGTATATGAAGATGCTTTGCCATATAAAAATGGGAAAATGGTAAACACAACAGAAAATTATTTTTCATTAAAACCAGTAAATGCCATCACTATAAATACAGTTTCTGATAACATTGCTCAAACGGAATTATATAAAAGAAAATTTGATGCCGATCTAGAAAGTATGGAAGGAGCCGCTTTTCATTATGTGTGCATACAAGAAAAAATTCCTTTTTTGCAAATAAGAAGCATTAGTAATTTTGTAGGCGAGCGTGTAAAAACAAATTGGAAAATGAAAGAAGCCATTGATAGCCTCAATGAGAATTTAATTAGAATCGTAAATGAGTTTATAAGTTTAGAGGTTTAGGAGTTTAGATAACTCGTTGCAATCACTAAACTTATAATCTCCTAAACCTCTAAACTTAATCTATGAATAAACAAATCATCTCCATCGGTTTTTCCCCTTGCCCAAACGATACATTTATCTTTGATGCATTGGTAAACCAAAAAATAGATACAGGCAATTTGCAATTTGAACCAGTATTAGAAGATGTGCAAACCCTTAACAAATGGGCTATTGAAGAAAAGTTGATAGTAACGAAATTAAGTTATGGTGTGTTGCCATTAGTGCAAAAAAATTATAATTTATTAAATAGTGGCAGTGCATTGGGTAGAGGAGTCGGGCCGTTGTTAATTACGAATATCGAATTAGGAATGACGAATGTAGAGGAGAAATTAATTGCAATCCCTGGCAAAAATACTACGGCACATTTATTATTTTCATTAGCATACCCAAATGCAAAAAACAAAATATTTTTAAGGTACGATGAAATTGAAAAATTTGTATTGGATGGAAAAGGCTTAGGCGTTATCATTCACGAAAATCGTTTTACCTATGCAGAAAAAGGATTGATAAAAATTACAGACCTTGGAGATTATTGGGAAACAAAAACTGGCTTTCCTATTCCGCTTGGTGGTATTGTGGTAAAAAAAACAGTGCAACCAATAATACAACAACAAATAGATTTGCTGATAAAGCAAAGTATAGAATTCGCCTTTTCTAATTACCCCAATCTAAACGACTACATACGCAGCCATGCACAAGAAATGAGCGAAGATGTAATGCGCAAGCATATTGATTTGTATGTAAATAATTATTCGTTGGATTTGGGTGAAGATGGGAGAGCTGCGGTGAATAAGCTCATGCAAGTACAAGCTGCATTAAAATAAATTAAGCACAATGCTCTAGAATTGAAATTTTAAAATTGAGCATTGAATATTGAACATTGGCTTTTAATTTACAACATTACTTAATCCTTCCTTATAAACCTTCAGGCATCTATCCCTTGCAAAAGTATGTTCTACAATAGGTTTTGAGTAAGAAAACTCTTCAAACTCGGGTACCCATTTTTTTATGTATGTTAACGCTGGGTCAAACTTTTTTGTTTGTAAGTATGGATTAAAAATGCGGAAGTATGGCGCAGCATCACAACCGCTACCTGCTGCCCATTGCCAACCACCATTGTTGGCAGCAAAATCAAAGTCTAATAATTTTTCTCCAAAATAGGCTTCGCCCCATCGCCAATCTATGAGCAAATGTTTACAAAGAAAAGAAGCCACAATCATTCGTACACGGTTATGCATAAAACCTGTTGCATTTAATTCTCTCATGCCTGCATCTACTTTTGGATAGCCAGTTTGTCCTTTGCACCATTTTTTAAAAGATACTTCATCATCTC
>JAYSOC010000282.1:0-10884 GCA_043723285.1 Ferruginibacter sp.
GAAAACATCAATTCTCTGTTGGTAGAAAGGTACAATAGAGATGCCATTCCAGCGTCGGTGCTTATTCTCACTGTTATTGGCGCCTCACTTGCATCTCGAAAAGTAAGAGGTGGAAGCGGTGCTCACATTGCCATTGGCGTTGTATTAAGTATGTTTTATATTTTATTAAGCCGCTTTTCGGTAGTATTTGCCACAAAAGGCAATTTTCCAGCTATCGTAGCCGCATGGATGCCAAATGTAATTTTTGGCGTATTAGCATTCATACTTTATAGACGAGCTTCCAAGTAAAATAAGCGGGTAAGATTTATATTTTTTATTATGTGCTATCGGCTACATACCTTTATTGATCATTGGTTCGGGCTTTTCGTTACAATCTTTTGTTCGTACCTCACAAAAGGATTTTCACTTCTATCCCGCAGCCCTTCATCTTTAGTTTTTCAATTTGGCAACAATAGCAACGTTCCTAAAAAATTGTAACAACGTAAAAATGTAGCTATTATTTTATCTAAATGATTTGTTTTACAAAATATGCTGTCGTATTTTTATGCGTCGATTAGTCCTCACCCTTACCCTCTCCACTTCGTGTAGAGGGATGGCGAGAAGATAAAGTAGGAGATGATTATGCAACTGGTTTTTTATATTGTTGATCTATTGCATAATGAAAGATGATAAAAGATAAAATGTTGAAGTGAGTGACACAACGATGATGACCATAGCTGCTTCTTTGTTTGGACAAAAATAATAACACAAAAAATAAAAATTATAATTCAATAACCATGGGAATCATTAAAGAAAGATTTAAAGCCAAAGCAGATATTGTTGGCGCAGAAATGAAAGAAATGCTTAAAGAGCATGGCGATAAAATAATAGGAGAAGTTACGCTCTCACAAGTGTATCAAGGCATGCGTGGCATTACAGGTTTGGTTACAGAAACCTCGCTGTTAGATGCACAAGATGGTATTCGTTTTAGAGGATACTCTATTCCCGAATTACAAGAAAAATTGCCAAAAGCAGCAGGCGGTTCGGAGCCATTGCCCGAAGGTTTATTTTATTTAATGCTCGTTGGCGATTTGCCAACCGAAGAAGATGTGCAGTATCTTACAAGCGTGTGGCAGCGCAGAAGCCACGTGCCCAATCATGTATTTGCAACCATAGAAGCATTGCCAGTAACAGCTCACCCGATGACACAATTTGTAGTAGCCGTAATGGCATTGCAAACTGAAAGTAGTTTTGCAAAACGCTATTCGCAAGGCATGAGTAAAAAAGATTATTGGGAAGCTACCTTTGATGATACAATGGATTTGATAGCACGCCTTCCAAGAATTGCAGCATATATTTATAGAAGAAAATATAAAGGTGGAGAACATATACAACCAAATGGTTTATTAGACTGGGCTGGTAATTTTGCGCACATGATGGGTTACGAAGATGAAGGATTTAAAGAACTCATGCGCTTATACATGACGATACATGCAGACCACGAAGGCGGAAACGTATCTGCACATACAACACATTTAGTCGGCTCTGCATTAAGCGATCCATATTTAAGTTTTGCTGCTGGTATGAATGGTCTTGCTGGTCCATTGCATGGCTTAGCAAACCAAGAAGTAATAAAATGGATTTTTGAATTGCGTGAGCAAATAGGAAGCGATGCACCAACAAAAGAACAAATAACGGAGTACGTAGAAAAAACATTGGCGGAAGGTAAAGTTGTACCTGGTTATGGCCATGCGGTTTTAAGAAAAACAGATCCACGTTTTACAGCACAAATGGAATTTGGTAAAAAGCATATGCCAAACGATCCGCTTGTACAAACCGTTTGGAATATTTACGAAGCTGTACCTCCAATACTTGGCACAAAAGCAAAAATAAAAAACCCTTGGCCAAATGTAGATGCGCATAGCGGAGCATTGCTAGTGCATTATGGAATGGTGGAGTACGAATTTTATACCGTGTTGTTTGGCGTTAGTCGAGCGCTTGGTGTATTAGCAAGTTTATGTTGGGATAGAGCTTTTGGTTTCCCACTGGAGCGCCCAAAATCTGTAACAAACGACTTAGTAAAAAAATGGTTGAAGGGTGAGGATGAAGTTTGGGGAGATTAATAAAAAGTTGAAAGTTGTTGAATATTGTTGAAAAGTTTAAAACTCCGAAATTGTTTCGGAGTTTTTTTGAATGGTGAGTTTATAAAATTATATTTGTAATGTTCTTGGGGAATTAGCTCAGTTGGTAGAGCGCTTCGCTGGCAGTGAATAGGTCAACGGTTCGAATCCGTTATTCTCCACAAAAGCGGACACAGATAAAATTTTATCTTTGTGTCCGCTTTTTTCTTTTCCTACAACCCTTGCTAGTTGGGCAATGTACGAGAATACGCTGTTTACTCTTTCGGTTCGAGATTCATCTTTTTTACGATTATAACTAATACCGTTTAGAAACACTAAAAATTGTATTTGTTGCTTCTGATGATAATATGCCTACCCTTGAGCACATATGAAGTATAGAAATGTGCGGCAGCGTATCTGTGCTTTGCATAAGCCTCTTTTATAATTTGCCGCATAGAAAGCTAACGCACGAAAACCATCACATCATTTCTGCTAAAAATATAAACTTACAATCTTAATGAAAGCCACCCTTTCATTTATCACACGCCTTTGCGTTGTCTTTGACCTGCAAAACCTATTTGTAAAAACGTAACAAGTAAAAGCATATTTTATTTATGGTGTCAATGAAAATAATTTGTGAAGTTTTATTATGGTATGGTCGGCTGGTCGACCAAGCCTCGGCGGCGCACGAGTGGATGGGATGGGTGTTCACGAAATGTGAAGCTGACCAACAGAGGCAAAAGAGGCTGGCTATTGATAAAACATGCGCTCAAATTCTGCCTTAGTAATAATCTTTAATTTCTTGAATTTGTTTTCCAAAATATCTTTTTGGGATAAGATATGTTTATCTCCGCTTGTAACAAAGCCTGCGTTTTGTTGAAGGGCAAGCGCTATCACATAAGAATCGTCTTTATCGTCTGGTATATAATTTTTTATTGGATAAACTAACTCAGCCGCTGTTCCTATTTCTTGTATAAATTTTAATGCTTTTTTAATATTGATTGCACGTTTCTTTAAGTGAGGATAGTTTAATACTCTTTCTATTTCGCTTAATAATTCATTGCAATAAAAGAGTGTTATCTTATTTATAGAAACTGCACTAATGAGCGTAAGTAAATTATTGGTAAGAAAATAACTTACCCAAATATTAGCATCAAGCACAAACTTTTTATTTCGCATCTTGTAGTTTACGTGACTTATGTTTTATACTATCAATTTGTGCCATGGTTAATGGTTTTAACCCCGTAGTTTTGGCAATAATAGGAATGCCTTTTTTTAGCATTATTGTAGCATTTATTTGCGCTAATATTGATTGCTGCTCTTGACTGTTTAATTTTTTAAGGCCTGCTATAATACCTTTTAAATTGTCATCTACATTTATAGAAGTTTGCATCTGTATTCTTTTACACAAATTTAAGGTAATTAATTTATTAGTTGATTTAACTGAGTAAAATATTGGAGTTTATGAGTTGCGGTATAAAAAGACTAAGCATAAAAGTAAGAACAATTTCTATTAGTAAAGTAAACTTACAGTCTTAATGAAAGCCATCCTTTCCTTTATCACATGCCTTTGCTTGTTCTTTGACCTGCAAAGCCTATTTGTATAAGCATTGCAAGTAAAAGCATATTTTATTTTATGGTATCAATGAAAATAATTTGTGGGGTTTTATTACCGTATGGTCGGCAGGTCGACCAAGCCTCGGCGGCACACGGGTGGATGGGATGGGTGCTTACGAAATGTGAAGGTTACCAACGTAGGCAAAAGTCGGCTGGTCAAAAGATCAAGCCTCGGCAGCGCAAGATTAGAGGCTGTAGGGGCTTACTAAATGTGAACCTGACCAAAGCAGGTAAAGCTGACCAACGAAGGCAAGGAAGACCATGCCTCGGCGGCTCACGGGTGGATGGTATGGGTGCTTACGAAATGTGAAGGTTACCAACGTAGGCAAAAAGCTAGCGCACAAAAGCCATCGCATCATTTCTGCGCTAGTGGAGACCAACGAAGGCAGAGAAGTTTCATTCAATAAATTCGGCAGCGTATCTGTGATTTGCATAAACCTCTTTTATAATTTGCCGCACAGAAAGTTAATGCACAAAAGCTATCGCATCATTTCTAGTGGAAAAAGTATTTACTGCCTGATAAATCAAAATAAGTTGGTTCCCAAGTTTTATAGCATTTTATTTTAGGCTTCTTTAACCATTCTTTCATTCCATGTTCTAAGAAATCACCTGCTTTTTTTAGGCTATTGTTTTCGTCTTTTGTACAAGCAAGAATTATGACATCTGGTTTAATAGTATAAGCTAATGATAATAGGTTTGTCAGACATTTATGACTGCTTTTCTTAAATTCACTACTATTATGTTTGGCCTCACCAATATAAAGGTTACCATCTGCCATACAAATTATGTCTAGATCTGTTATTGGTCTAGTATCATTGTATTTTTTATAAATATCTAATTGAGGACTATATTCAAAATTGGTGCTTGTTGTATGAAGATGAATTAAAGTTCTTACTACTGTTAAGTTACCATGTGGAGAATATTTACCGTCTTTATCCCTCATTCCAAATGTATTTTTTATAAGATGATTTAGTTTATAAGAAATGGGTAATTCTGCTTTAAAGTTATTTTGGAAAGAACATCCCTTGCATTTTAAAATAGATTGTGTTTCATTCAATGAATACCAAAGAGAAGAAGAACAAGATTTACATTTTAGAATAAAACCGGGTTGAAATATTTTTTGATTTAATAATTCTTGCAAAATCATTTGAACTCCTAATTTTAAATTCTCTTCATTTCGAAATGTTTTTTCTTTTGTATCTAATTTTAAATTTATTTCTTGAAAAATAAAATTAAGTCTTTCAATAATTTCTCTAAAAGTAATTGTATCGCCTTCAACTCTAGTATTAATAGATAAATAATCAAAAAGCTCAAACCAAAATTTATCATGTAAATATTCTTCTATAAGATAGAAGTCATCGTTGAATAGATTTATAAATTGTTTTAAAAGATTACTTTGGTCACTTAGTCCACAATTGTCATATAAGTACTCCCTTTGCTTATTTATTTTTTTTGGATAGAGTATTACTTGTTTTACGTTTTCCCTAAAACTAATAATATTTAAGTCTATTGAATTATTATCGGCTGAAACTAAAATAGATAACTGTTTATCCCATTTAATTCTTCCACTAGTTTGTGATAAACTATAAGTTTCTGTATTAACTGAAAATAATTTTTTATTCTTTCTTCTAGATAATTCTGAAATGGAAATATCAACCATCCATTTATCTTGATTACTAAGCTTGGAAAGATTAAATGAAAGTTTTGGTAGATTTAAAAGATGGGTTGTGGATTGTGAAATTACAATACAAGAGTTTTCTTTAAAATCTTTTTGATTTTGCCCATGATTATCTGATACAGGAAAAGGAAACTCAATATCAGTAATTACATCAAATGAAATAACTTGATTAAGGCTGTCAATTTCATTTTTTATCTCAAGTAGTTTTGCAGACTTAATTGAAAAGGATACTAATCTAATCTTTTTAAATTCTCCTGAGTATTTATAAATTAAATTCCAAAAAAATAAATCTTTAACTAATTCTTCTAACTGTTGAACAGTAACTAAAATTGTCTGAAGTGGATATTTATAGTTTTCATATAATTTCTTATTCCAATGGTATAATAAATCCGATTGACAATTATAATCTTCTGTTATAATTATCTCAAAATATTGTATAGGTGTTTCAAAAGAACGGAGTATTGATGTATTAACATTTAAAGTTGATAAGAGAGTTGAATTGTAAATTTGATTTTCGAACAAAATTTTATTTATAGAATCAAAATTATCTTCATTTATTTCTACAAAAGAATGATTACCTAAAATTTCTCTATTCATTACATACCTATCACATAATAGATAGTTTAATTTATAGTAATCTTTTAAGGTGCTTTTTATTTTCCAAGTATTATTTGCTTGAAGAAATTTTTTGTCTTCATCAAAATAACTTTTTATGTGTGGGATTTAATTTGCGCTGTATACTCCTTCAATACAATTTTTTGAATCATCTAAACCAAAAATGCTTATTGGATTGAATTCGTATTTTTCACAAATATTCTCAATATAATCCACAGGGATATTACTCGAAAAGCCAATATAATCTGGGTCATAATATTCTATTAATTTCTCCCAATTAGTTGGTAGAATATTATTTATTATTGGAACTATTGGGTTGTATCTCCCTCCCCAAATATTTAAGTTTTTATTAAATAATTGTAATAGTTTATCTCCATAATAAGATTCGTCTATAAAATATAAATATCTTAAATGCCTTGCATTAGAGATTATTTTATGTAGAGATTCAAATTTCATTTTAACTTTTAAAACTAAAGTACATACAAATTTTAATAATTACAATTAGATGATTTTTTTATTCTAAAGAATGGAATGTATTTTATTGCTTATTTGTTACTGTTATGCTTCAATCTCTTCCATCAATCATCCGCTTCAATCTAATCAACAATAAAAGCTGAAAAAAGATTTTCTGCCGAAAGGCTGGCGGATGGGAAGTAGTACCCCACAGGAGGGAGGAACGACCGACGAGGAGTACTACGGACAGCCGCAACAAATGTTCAATAGAGATTTGAAGTTCACAGCCCCTAAGAAAAGACACAAGATTATTAGCTAATAGACACAAGACAAAACCACCTCAAACACATACTTCAATTATCTCGTATCTTTGAAGCAAGTAAGGAAAAATATGGCTACAAAAAAAGCAACAAAAGCTGCTCCTAAAGCAGTAGATGAAGTACAGGAAGATATGATAGAAGTGTTTGGTGCTAGGGAGCACAACCTCAAAAATATTGATATAAAAATTCCAAAAAATAAGTTGGTGGTGTTTACGGGTGTGAGTGGCAGCGGTAAGAGTAGTCTTGCGTTTGATACAATCTACAACGAAGGGCAGCGCAGGTACATGGAAAGTTTTTCGGCGTACGCAAGGCAGTTTGTGGGAGATATGGAGCGCCCCGATGTAGATAAAATAACAGGGCTTTCGCCAGTGATTTCTATAGAGCAAAAAACGACGAATAAAAACCCACGTAGTACCGTGGGAACGATTACAGAAATTTATGATTTTTTGCGTTTGCTATATGCTCGGGTGGGTGAGGCGTACAGCTACAACACGTGCAAAAAAATGGTAAAGTTTTCGGAAGAAGAAATTGTACAAAACATTTATAAAAAATTTGCTGGTAAAAAAATAAGTTTATTGGCGCCGCTGGTGCGTGGGCGCAAAGGGCATTACAGAGAGCTGTTTGAAGACATCAGAAAAAAAGGATTTTTAAAAGTGCGTGTAGATGGTGAAGTGCTAGACCTTGCGCCTCGCATGCAACTGGACCGTTATAAAATACACGATATAGAAGTGGTGGTAGATAGATTGCAGGTGACGGATGATATGAAATTTAGGGTAAGCCAAAGTGTGCAAAAATGTTTGCAGATGGGGAAGGACTTGATGTTTGTGACCTCACCCCTCCCCCTCTCCACAAGTGGAGAGGGGGAAAAGGGAACCTCATCCCCCGCCTTCTCCAAAGGAGAAGGGGCTGGCGAGCTGTTTGCGAAAAAGAAAAAGTCTATAAAAATTGAAGACTCCACAACACCCTCTCCTTTGGAGAGGGAAAGGGGTGAGGTTTCTTCTGGCGTAACGATGTACAGCAAGCAACTCATGTGTATAGACACAGGCATAAGTTACGAAGAACCATCCCCCAATGCATTTTCTTTTAACTCTCCGTATGGTGCATGCCCGCATTGCAAGGGCTTGGGAAATGTATATACCATAAACATAGATGAAGTAGTGCCCGATAAAACCAAAACGGTGAAAGAGGGTGGTATCGTGCCTTTGGGCGAAGAGCGTGAGGCGAGTGTGTATAGACAAGTGGTAGAGTTTTCAAAAAAATATAAAATAAATTTGAGTAAACCATTGCAAGATTTACCTATGGCGCAACTGGATTTATTGCTCTACGGCGACCAAAATATTAGTCCTGATTTGAGTTTGGATATGAGCGATGAAAGTTTGCCGATGACATACACGGGGAGTTATGAAGGAATAATACCGATGTTGAAAAGATGGTTTGCATCGCCAAACAGCAATGAGGCTTTGCGTACATGGGTAGAAAAATTTATGCAGCTTGCGCCGTGTACAACCTGCGAGGGCACTAGGCTGCGCAAAGAAAGCTTGTGGTTTAAATTTGATGAAAAAAATATTGCAGAACTAAGTGCAATGGATTTGGATGTGTTGCACAATTGGTTTGAAGGTGTAGAAAAAAGATTGAGTGCAAAACAAAATACGATTGCAAAAGATTTGTTGAAAGAGATAAGAGAGCGGTTAGAATTTTTGCTAAATGTGGGGTTGACTTACCTAACATTATACCGTCCATCGAAAAGCCTTAGCGGTGGCGAGTACCAACGCATACGACTTGCTACGCAGATAGGCTCGCAGTTGCAGGGTATTACGTATGTGTTAGATGAGCCGAGCATTGGCTTGCACCAACGAGATAATATGCGTTTGATTTTGGCATTGCAAAACCTACGGGATATTGGTAACAGCGTACTGGTAGTAGAACATGATAAAGATATTATGATGGCTGCCGACCATTTGATAGATATTGGGCCAAAGGCTGGAACGCATGGTGGGCGTATTGTAGCGGCGGGTACACCGCAAGAAGTATTGGCATCGGATTCTGAAACAGCAAAATATTTAAAGGGCGAAAAATCAATTGCCATACCTGCGGAAACAAGAAAAGGAAATGGAAAATTTATAGAACTAAAAGGTGCTACCGGAAATAATTTAAAAAATGTGTCGGTAAAATTACCACTGGGAAAAATGATTTTGGTAACGGGAGTGAGCGGTAGTGGAAAATCTACTTTGGTAAATGAAACGCTGTATCCGCTGCTGGCAAAATATTGCTACAACAGCAAAGGCGATGCCATGCCACACAAAAGTATAAAGGGATTAGAAGAAATAGATAAAGTAATAGAGATAGACCAAAGCCCCATTGGGCGCACACCTCGGAGCAACCCTAGTACCTATTGCGGATTTTTTACAGACATACGTACATTGTTTGCAGCCATACCTGAAGCAAAAATAAGGGGCTATACAGCAGGGCGTTTTTCGTTTAATGTAAAGAGTGGAAGATGCGAAGTGTGTGAAGGTGGTGGTATGCGTACCATAGAAATGAATTTTTTGCCTGATGTATATGTGCATTGCGAAAAGTGCAATGGCAAAAGATACAATAGAGAAACATTGGAAATTAGATACAAAGGAAAATCGATAAGCGATGTGCTAGATATGACAGTGGAAGAAGCGGTAGAATTTTTTAATGCTGTGCCATGGATTTATAGAAAAATAAAAGTATTGCAAGAAGTAGGGCTTGGGTATATTACGCTTGGACAAAGTTCTGTAACGCTTAGTGGTGGTGAAGCACAGCGTGTAAAGCTTGCTACTGAACTCGGCAAAAGAGATACGGGAAAAACATTTTATATTTTAGACGAACCTACTACGGGTTTGCATTTTGAAGATATACAACACTTACTTGATGTATTAAATAAATTGGTGGACAGAGGCAACACCGTAATGGTGATAGAACATAATTTGGATATGATAAAAATTGCAGACCATATTATTGATATTGGCCCCGAAGGTGGGCATGCAGGTGGTGAAGTGTTGTATGCTGGTGAGCCAATGGGCATGCTTGATGTGAAGGAAAGTTTTACGGCGAAGTATTTGAAGGAGGAGTTTAGGGTGGCGGGGAGAGTGTAGAATTGTTGTTGAACTATTGAAGTGCTTGTAAACCTATAAGGTCTTTTTTAGTGCTTTTACAATTTATGGACTTTGTAAAGACCTTATAGGTTTTTGAAAAGAGTACTTGAACAATTATATATTTTCCGCATCCATTTTTAAAAGCATCACTTGTGCAATACCTTCTGCACGTTTTTTTGCTAATAAAGTTTTAGTGCCTTCAAACATTTCATCTAATGTGCTGTTGAATAAATATAACCAAGCATCAAAATGTTTTTTTTGTAAGGGAAATACTTTATTGATATCAAAATGTACAGCCAGGGCATTTTTTTTATAAACTGGATTATCTAATAAAATGGTTTCCCAAAAATCGACTATTAAGGGAATATGATGCTCCCAATTTATCGGAAATATTTTTGTAAAAATTATTCCAACAGTATCGTCTACAATTACTTTTTTATAAAATGATTGTATAAATGTTTCTATATCTGCACGGGTTTCAATATCTCTTTTAGCAATCATTTTTTATGTAAAAATATAGGAAAATTATTCCACAATGGTTTAATTATTGAAGTGTTCGTAAACCTATAAAGTCTTTTTTAGGTCTTCAGAATTTATTAACTCTGATAAGACCTTATAGGTTTTTGAAAAGCCTAAAAGTTATTTATATTTTTGTGCAACATTTCCATAAAAAATATTGTCTTATTTTTAAATGAGTAACATGAAATATTTCGTTATAATAATTCTAACAATTAGTATTTTGTTTTTTTCTTGTAAAAAGACAACCGAACAAACAGTTCAAAATATTAATGTAACCATAAATAATTGCAGTTCCATTTCTACAAATGCTAATACAAATTTTAGCATTTGTTACGCCAGTTTGTTATTTGATAATAGATGCCCCGATTTAGCCATGTGTGCAAGAAGGGGAGAAGTAGGTGTAAAATTATTATTTAAACAAAGCAATAGCACAATCCCATTTAAGCTTGCAGATTTTCCTA
>JAYSOC010000283.1:0-10881 GCA_043723285.1 Ferruginibacter sp.
GTTTGGTCAAGTGGTTGAGTAAAGCTTGGTATAGGGTTAATCTTTATTACAAATATTTTTGGTGTACCTGCACAAGAAGTTGCAGTTGGAGTAACAGTAATGTTAGAGGTAATTTGCGATGTAGTATTATTAATTGCAAGAAAAGGAGCAATATTGCCAGTCCCATTTGCAGCTAATCCTGTTGTAGTGTTTGAGTTAGTCCAAGTATAAGTTGTGCCTGCAACCGCACCTGCAAAAGTTATAGCTGTTGTATTTGTATTTGCACAAAGTGTTTGATCAAGCGGCTGAATTACAGAAGCAGTAGGGTCAACTTTTATAATAAAAGTTTTTGGAGAACCTGCACAACCGTTTGCAGTTGGAGTAACCGTAATTGTAGAAGTAATTTGTGATGTTGAATTATTTGTTGCTACAAAACTTGCAATGTTGCCAATACCACTCGCTGCTAAACCTGTTGCCGTGTTGCTGTTTGTCCAATTGTAAGTAGCACCCGCAACTAAACTACTAAATGAAATTAAAGAAGTATTAGAACCATTACAAAGTTTTTGATCAAGTGGCTGCACAACCGAAGTAGTAGGATTTACTTTTATTACAAAAGTTTTTGGATTGCCAGAGCAACCACTTGCAGTTGGTGTAACATTTATTGTACTTGTTATTTGATTTGCTGTATTATTTGTAGCTATGAACGAAGCAATATCTCCACTTCCACTAGCAGCTAAACCTGTTGCAGTGTTGCTATTCGTCCAATTGTATGTGGCACCAGCAACTAAACCACTAAAAGAAATTAGAGCAGTATTGGAACCATTGCAAAGCGTTTGATCAAGCGGTTGAATTACTGAAGCAGTTGGGTCAACTTTTATAATAAAAGTTTTTGGAGAACCTGCACAACCACTTGCAGTTGGGGTAACCGTAATTGTAGAAGTAATTTGTGATGTTGAATTATTTGTTGCTACAAAACTTGCAATGTTTCCTGTACCATTCGCAGTTAAACCTATTGCAGTATTACTATTCGTCCAATTAAATGTTCCACTTGCTACTAAACCACTAAAAGAAATTAATGAAGTATTAGAACCATTGCATAGTGTTTGGTCAAGCGGTTGAATAACACTTGGTGTAGGGTCAACTTTTATTATAAAAATTTTTGGTGTACCAGAGCAACCACTTGCAGTTGGGGAAACTGTAATTGTAGAAGTTATTTGCGATGCAGTATTATTAGTTGCAATAAATGAAGCAATGTTTCCTGTGCCACTTATTGCTAAACCTGTAGTGATATTAGAGTTGCTCCAAGTATATGTAGAACCCGAAACCGCTCCCGTAAATGTTATTGTCGTTGTGTTTGTATTTGCACAAAGTGTTTGATCAAGCGGTAGTATAACACTTGGTGTAGGGTCAACTTTTATATCAAATGTTTTTGGCGTACCAGGGCAACCATTTGAAGTTGGTGTAACTGTTATTGTACTTGTTATTTGCGAAGCTGTATTATTATTAGCAATGAACGAAGCAATATTGCCAACACCGTTCGCTGCCAATCCTGTTGCTGTATTTGAATTTGTCCAATTATATGTTGTGCCTGTTACTAAGCCAGTAAAAGAAATTATAGAAGTATTGGAACCATTACAAAGTGTTTGATCAAGTGGTTGAACAACTGAAGCTGTAGGGTCAACTTTTATAATAAAAGTTTTTGGTGTTCCCGGGCAACCATTTGCTGTTGATGTAACAGTAATATTAGAAATAATTTGTGAAGCAGTATTATTTGTAGCAATGAAAGAAGCAATATTTCCTGTACCGCTTGCAGCCAATCCTGTTGCAGTGTTAGAGTTTGTCCAATTGTAAGTGGAGCCTGCAACAAGACCAGAAAAATTAATTATGGAAGTATTTGTATTTGCGCAAAGTGTTTGGTCAAGCGGTTGTATGACACTTGGTGTAGGGTCAACTTTTATATTAAATGTTTTTGGCGCACCAGGACAACCACCCGCCGCTGCAGTTGGCGTAACAGTAATAGTAGAAATAATTTGAGTTGACGTATTATTTGTTGCAATGAACGAAGCAATATTACCAATGCCACTAGCCGCTAAACCCGTAGCGGTGTTATTGTTTGTCCAATTATAAGTAGTGCCGGTAACCAAACCAGTAAAAGAAATTAAAGCAGTATTGGAGCCATTACAAAGTGTTTGATCAAGTGGTTGAACAACTGCAACAGTAGGATCAACTTTTATAAAAAATGTTTTAGGGGTACCTGGACAACCATTAAATGTTGGTGTAACTGTTATAGAAGAAATTATCTGAGAATTGGAATTATTACTGGCAACAAAACTTGCAATGTTGCCAGTACCGCTTGTAGCCAAACCTATAGCAACATTGGAGTTTGTCCAATTATAAATAGTACCTGCAACAGTACCGCCAAAAGTTATTGCATTTGTATTAGTATTTGCACAAAGTGTTTGATCTAGTGGCGGTAAAACATCTGGAATTGGTTTTACATTTACAACGACACTATCTACTTTTGAACAACCAGTTGTAGAATTATTTACAGTAAGATAATATGTGGTAGTAACTGGTGGGCTTGCGTTTGGCGTTGCAATATTAGGGTTAGATAAATATAATGCAGGAGACCAAGAATATGTATTACTAATTATCGGGGCAGTACCAATGCTAGTAGAATCAAGCAAACAAATAGTTTTATCAAGTCCTGCATTAACAGTAGGATCTGTATTTGCAATGGTTACGTCTAGGGTATCAATACATCCATTGTTAGCAAAAGGAATAACTTCAACATGTACAACAGTTCCTAGCGGAGGGGCAGGTGTTAAAACTGGATTTTGTCCTGTGCCTAATAAAATTGAATAATCAGTGTTCCACCAATTATAGGTTTGAAATCCAGGAGGGCCTAATAAACTTACAGTACTTGGATTACAAGAATATATCATATTGGCTGTGATGTTACATTCGCCTACATCGACATAGGCATAGCCCCAGTGTGCACCTTGTGTGCAATCTGCAGTTGTAAACTCTAGGCGCATTGTTCTGCCAGCATAAGAACTTAAATTAATAAAAACAGATGTCCATGGTTTATAACGAACAAGTGTGGGATCAATAGGAGAATTAAAAAATCCATTAGCAGCCAAATTTGCTGATGCGACATATTCATAGGTAGCACATGGAACAGAACCACCACCAGCAGCTACATCAAATAATTTTGCAGTAAACTGTGGTTTTTCAGCGGGTAAATGTGCAGGACTGTTTGGATCTTGAAATACAACGGCATACCTATAAGTTATAGAAGCATCTGTTGTGCCTGCAGGTATTGTAATTAAATAACTTACTCTTTCTGCTTGTGCTCCTGTAGATGTATTGCCAAGCTTTAAAGCAAAGTTGCTTCCATCGGGAGGGTTAACAGGGAAAAGCCCCCATGGGTCAAGAGGGCCAAGTGGTAATGCAACGGTTGGAGCAACTCTAGGATAAATAGTATGCCTAGTGGCCGTAGGTGTTGTTGGTGGAACATTTGCTGTTACTGTAATTACATTAGTTCTTACTCCAGCAATAAATGGAGCAGCCACAGTTCCTTTATAACAAACCCAGTTAGTAAAATTATTAAATTCAAAGTCGATATTGGGTGGGCATGGTAATGGAGTACGAGCGCCAATTAAACTAGAACTTGTAGGTTGATATTTGGAAAAGTCTATTTTCTTTTTTGGCGTGTTTAGCGAAACTATTTCGCCAGCTAAATTCATCAATCCCTCCTGTTCACCTTTTGTTATTTTAGCAATGCCATTTTTAAAGCCCCAAAATATATCTACATTAAGTTGCTTTATTAATTGTGCTTTTTTATTTATAAAAAACCATTTATTGTTTTTATAAACCGTAGTAAAGTTTTCATTAAAATCATATACAATATCATATTCAATAGGAATAACTATTTTGCCACTTTTATCTATAAAGCCCCACTTATTATTTAATTCAACAGCTGCTAAATTATCTGAAAAGTTTTTTACATCATTATAAAAACTATTTGCAACAGGATCACCACTACCATCTACAAATCCCCATTTACCATCTATAAAAACTCTCGCAAAACCATTTACAAACGATTCGGCTTCTACCCAAACTAAATCATTTATTTTTTGTTTGCTATTTATATTTATAAACTCGTAGTTTTTATCGGAGCGTTCTCTTGCCACTACAGTTACTTGACTGTATAGATTCTGAGTGAGTAGAAGAATAAAAAATAAAAAGTAGAGTTTCTTCATGTCGATGAAATATTAACTAAACGTTTATATTGTATAAAACCAACTTGTGAATTTGATAAAAAATTTAATATTATGCCAGATGCAAGATTAAACTTTTTTATCGAAAATTTTGTTAAATCAATTTTCTAATTGCATTATAAAATACTGCAATATAACTACTTGAAAATCTATAATGCCCCATTTAATAAGCTCTGATTTAAAATTAGTTGCGTAATCTTGAAACTTTCTTACAATCAAAATCTTTTATACTCTCACATATGTACGGCAAATAATTATACATACTAATCATTAAAATATTGAATAATAATATATAGTAGTTATGCAAGTATTATAACATTATATATTTATTAAATATTATTAATTTTTAATAAAGATTGCTCGAGGTAGAATATGATGGATTTATATTATTAACTTATCCTTAACTCAATTATTGTGCTACAAAATATTTGTTATCCACAAAACAGATAATGCCGTGTTAATACATCATATTAAGTATAATTACTATTATTGAATACGTGAAATGTATTTGTAGTTTTTGCGAAATCGAAGAGAATTTTAGGTTTATTTCCTACGGGATTTAAAGATGTGTAAATTTTAATTTTCTGAAAATATTATTAGATAATTGAAAAATCGTTTTCAATTTTTATTTTTCAAATCTCTTGTTATAATTGCTTCATGATGCTCCACATGGTAAGCAGTAAAGTACAACATTTCTCTAATCGTTATTTTACCCAACAAAGGGTGGGGTAGTATCAAATTATCTAATTCCGTTTCGCTAAATTTTTCTATACGGGTACATAAATTTTTTACAGAAGCTACAATCAATTTTATCAATTCATCTTTTTGACTTGCAGCAATTGTAGGTGGTACAAAACGTCCACTTGCTCTACCGCCCAATAATAATTTTTCGTTGTATCTATTTATTAACTCCTCGTACGTTTTGCTTGGCCTATTAGCCTTGCCAAACAAAAGCCTTGGCACAAAATTTGGATAGCCCAATGCTTGTGTAAGCGGTTTTATAGATTTGTGAATATGGTCTAGCTGTTGCGCAGCCGTCCATTTATCTGCAGGTGCGTATAATAATTCTTCATCACTTAACGTTTGAATATATGCAATGAAAGCATGGTGCTTTTCTTGAAGTAGTTGTATGATTTGGGGTTTGGTCATTTTGTAGTAATTAAAAATCTTTGTTACATCTTGTACAATGCTTGGTAGGGTTGCAAAGAATATCAGAAACACAACCAGCTTGATAATAATCTTTCAAAAACCTTCCATCTTTATCAGCAACTTCTATTCCTTCTTTATTAAAAAATGGCATTGGTAAGCCAAACATTATTGGCATTGCTTTATCTTTTCGTTTACAAACAGGGCAAAATTTTTGATTCTTTGTTTTTTCAAATTTACATACTACATCTAAATATAATTCGGAAAAATAGTTTCTGACAGAATCTACATTCAATTTTTTATCAATAGCAGTTTTATCAATAAACTCGCTAGAAAAATGAATTGTATCAGGCATTTTTATTTTATAACAGGCTACAATATTATATCTCCTTTTTTGTATAGAAGAAAAAGTGAATTTCCCAGAAGAATCAGTTTTTGTTTCCAAAAGAATTTTGAATCGAGATAAATTAAGAAGATGATTTCGATCAACAATATGATAACAAGTGCCAATTGTATCTTTTGTTTCTTTCCTAGTAGTTAAATAAACATTTGCACCCATTAATGGCTTCTTCGTTTCCCTATCCAACACAACACCACTAATCGTTTGGCAAAAACAATTGTTAGAAAAAAATATTAAAAGAAAAAATAAATTTTTCATAAAAAATTAAAACTACAAAAAAGTAAACCAACCCTCAACCACACAAAATGCATTTCAATTGAAACATTGAAAATTGAAAATTGATTATTGAACATTATCATTTACAAACTTTGAAATAGTAAAACAACCACAAAGCCTTTCAAACTTCCCAATCAACAATTAAACCATTCAACCCTTCAAACAACCTTCAACTACCTTCAACCTCACAACGTCTCCCTCAGCCATTTATAAAACTCCCCCTGCCACACCTGCGCATTTTGTGCACGCAGCACCCAATGATTTTCCTCAGGCATAATTACAATCTTACTTTTTATGTTACGAAGCTGCAATGCTTGAAACGCCTGTAACCCTTGTTCCAACGGCACTCTATAATCTTTAGCACCATGAAAAATAAGCATCGGCGTATTCCACTTGCTCACAAAATTGCTCGGGTTAAATTGCGAGTACGATTTTTGTGCCGCCACATTTTTTGTATCCCAATACGCACCACCATAATCCCAATCTACAAACCACAATTCTTCCGTAGTACCATACATACTTCTAAAATCGAAAATACCATCATGCGCTATAAAAGTTTTAAAGCGGTTGTTGTGCATACCCGCTAACATAAAGACACTGTACCCGCCATAACTTGCACCCACACAACCCAACCTTTTTTTATCAACAAAATTTTCTTTGCTCACAGCATCAATAGCACTCAGGTAATCTTGCATTACTATACCACCATGGTCTTTACTTATTTGCTCATTCCATTTTGTACCATGCCCAGGCATACCACGGCGGTTAGGCGCTACCACTATGTATCCATTAGCAGCCATTAAAGATAAGTTCCACCTAAAACTATAAAACTGTGTAAGCGGACTTTGCGGCCCACCTTGGCAATAGAGTAGGGTAAGGTACTTTTTTGTCTTATCAAAATTTGGAGGATACACAACCCATACCAACATATCTTTTCCATCCACCGTTTTTACAAAGCGACGTTCTGTTGTTGCAGGCGTAAGGTTTGCGTACGCCTCATCATTCACATGCGTAAGTTGTGTCATGTTGCCTGTGCTCAAATCTACTGTGTATAATTCCGCAGCACGAGTCATGTCTGTACGGCTTACTACCAGTGTGTTTCCACTTTGCCCTACAATGCCGTTTACATCAAAATCGCCTTTGGTAATTTGCCTTATCGGAAATAACACAATCGCACTTTGCAATTTCAATTGCACTTGAAATAATTGCAACGTACCATTTATAGGTGCAAAAAAGAAAATCGATTTTCCATCTTCGCTCCATTTGTATCCTTCCACATGTAGCTCATCATTTTTTGCAGTAAGATTATATTTTGTTGTACCAACCATTACCATCAAATCTTGCTTATCAGCTTCGTATCCATCACGCTTCATTTGTAACCAAGCCATTTGCCCCGCAGCATTAAACGATGGTTGCAAATCGTACCCCTTATTATCTGCTGTAAGATTAGTTGTAACGCCAGTTGCAACGTCGTAAGAATACAAATCCGTATTCGTACTCACCGCATACGCTGTACCAAATTTTTTCTTTGTAGCATACACTATTTTTTTACCATCATTGCTCCACACAAAATCTTCATCCCCACCATCGGGCTTTAGCGGACAGTCATAAGGCTCACTCGCCATAATATCTTTAGCAGTACCGCCACCCACGGGCGTAAGCATCACATGCCCGTATTTCCCATCTTCATATTCGTCCCAATGCCTATAATTCAGTTGGTCAAAAATCATCACATTGCTCTTCGTAAGCTCGGGGTAAAAATCGCTCCCCGCTACTTTATTTACCTTCACATCCTCACTACTTATTTTATATTTTCCATCAGGCGAAAGCTTACTATCCACCAACAAACTATCTACATTGCCCACCGCCACTGCATTACCGCCACCTACAGGTATTACAAAAGTTTTGCGGCTACTCTTATTATCCGCCACACTCGGCGTACTCACGCTATACACTACATACTTGCCATCCTTACTTATACCCGTGCCACTCACCCTGCCAAATTTCCAAAGTTGCTCGGGGGTTAGTACGTTTTGTGCTTGGGTGGTGGTTGATATTATTAGGAGGAGGAGGGTGGTTATTTTGTGCATGGTTTTGTTTTTTGTAATGTTGAAAGTAACAATAAATGTAAACCTTTAAATCAAAAACTTTAAAAATTATATAAACGTTGCAATACACGGAGTTTACAAGTCCCCCTTCGGGGGATTTAGGGGGCTTTGTGTCTTTCTTTTTGGGGCTGTGGGCGGAAGAGCCTTATTGAGCATTTGTTCGGGCTATCCGTTCCAATCTTTTTGCCTCAAAGGCAGGCAAAAAGGATTTCCACTTCTATCCCGCAGCTTTTCGGCGGAGAATCTTTTTTCAGCTTTTATTGTGGAGAAGATTGAAGCGGATGAATTAAATAATACCAAGTTCTGTCAAAATATCTTTTTTAAATTTACTAAAAGGTCGAAGTGATAACTTGTCTTCATCTTTATAAACACCAAAAGCAAATTGGTATAATTCATTTTTACCAATTTTTGTGTCTGCTAAAACTGAATCAGCTAAAATTTCTAAATAATTGTCACTAAAAGTATCTCGTATTTTTATTAAATCTCTCAACTCATCGTTATGCGCATTATATATTTCTTCAATTTTAAAGAACTTTAGGGAATTTGAAACCCGTCTATTTCCTGTCGCTTTTAATTTTATTTCCAATCCACCTTTCATTTTATTATTTAATCTATAACTAAACTTAACATCATTTAAGTTGTTATTTACATAAGGGTGCAAATGACTCCCTAAACTTAATTCTTTCTTACCTTTAATATTAGAATTGCAAATTGAACAACTAGGAATCAAATTAAAGAATGACAGGGCGAGATGTGGATGTTGAGTTTGAGAGAAATAATGGTCAAATTGTGGTCTAGTGATTTTTTCAACAGTACTTGTATAATTTCTATTACAATAAACACAAGTACTTAAATCTATATTTCTTGCTAAATTGTAAGCACAATAACGTTTTGATGTCTTTGCTATAAACCACTCACTATAATTAAATAGTTTAAGTATAGCATCTTTTTTAGCGTTTTTTAATACAATTGATTTTGAGAATTTTAATATCTCTTTTGGGTTTCCTATTAATAACGTTTCAAGTTTAGGCAAAATAGTTTTTTCAAGAAAAGTTCTTTGAAATTTTGAGAACTTCAAAGAACTAGTTCTTTTTTTAATGAGAATAGATAACTCTTTGAAATGTTCATTTCTAGCCAAAATAATTTTACTACTTATAGGATTAATGAAAATCATTTTATGTTTAATTTTTGTTTTTGTAAAATATTAATTTGTTCATCAATTATAGACACTAAAGTATTTGTCTTCATCTTTTCATCATACATTTCACTAAGTTTTCTTTGTACAATTGGCTCATCAATATTTTTAATAAGTTTTTCATAATAACCCTCTATGTCAATTTTTTCTTTTGCATTGTTTAGCCAACCAATAGTTTCCCTAATTTTTCTTTTTGAAAAATCTCCAATTAACCCATCATCAATAAAAAATGAATCACTCAACAAATCTGTAATATTTGCTGCGAAAGATTTTTTTGGTTTATCATCGTCATTAATAGATAATATTTTATGAGTATCACCTTCCTTCTTATCTAAGTAAACAATGTTATAATTCAAAATATCTGAAAGTGAAAAAGGGTCATGAGTTGTAAAAATTATTTGAAATTGTAGATCTTGCTTATCAAATAAGAGTGGAGTAACTTTAGTAATTATTTCTACATATCTTTTTTTCCATTCAGGATGGAATCCTGCATCACCTTCATCCAAAAAAAGTAAAAAATAATTTGAGTTTAATTCTTCAATAGTTTTCCTAATTGTAAATAATTTTGAAAACAAGTTAAAAATAGAATTTTCACCAGAACTCGGGGTTCTATCATACCACTCGTAATTTAAAAATGAAGCGATATTTGGTATTTTTTTATCCTTTTTATATACTATTTGATAATACATTTTTAATTTTTCAATCAACTTAATCTCTAATTCAAGGATTTCTAAGACATCTGAAATAACAGGATAAATACATCTATTATCTACATCTAACTGATTGCTATCATTTTCACCTTTTATCTGCAAACTATCTACTACATTATTTAATTTATAAAGAAGTTCTTTAATTTCTTTTTTCGGTAAAGGATTTACAGGTAATTTAGTTTGATTATTTTTACTATTTCGGGGTGTAACATAAAAGTGGTTGTCAATAAAAAAAATAAAAGTATCAAATGCTGTAAAGGTTTTTACTACATCCGAAAAGCTATTTTCAAATTTTCCTTCCTCAAGGTATGTATTTTTTCCTTCCATTACATCAACCAATAATGCAACTAAGTCTATTAAAATAAACTCTTTAATAAATTCTCTTTGCCAGCCTTTTTTCCTTTTACGCCTTTCTGTTTGCTCCTTAGAATTTTTTTCCAATATTAAGTCTAAAACACCTCTAAAATTATATGGTGTATCGTTGAATTTAAATTCAGTTTGGCTATCGTTTCGATAAACATTAGCAACCCTGCTAAATGAAATTTTTATTTTCTTTGGTTCAGGCAATCCGAATGATTTAGATAACGCTTCATTTATCTTCTCAAATCCCTGCATTTCAAGCAGTCGTTTAAAAGAATTAAACTCATTTTGTTTAATTGGATTTACAAAACTAGCATGATGGTTTAAGTTTGTATAATCCTCTAAATCATCCGTTAAAATTTTATCAAGAGAAATATCTATATCGCCAATTTCATTTTTAAAGTCTAAATAAGGAGAGTAATAA
>JAYSOC010000284.1:0-10868 GCA_043723285.1 Ferruginibacter sp.
GGGCTCATTCAAATGAGTCTTCCAAAAACAGAAGGTGAAGGTACCATACAAGAAATATGCGATGCCATGGTACAAAAACATATTCCACTTATTGAAGAAGCAGGGGAAAAAGGTGTGCAAATATTATGTTTGCAAGAAATTTTTAATACGCCATATTTTTGCCCGGGGCAAGATAAAAAATGGTACGCCTCTGCAGAAACGGTGCCTGGCCCTACAACAGACTTGATGGCAACTTATGCCAAAAAGTATAACATGGTTATCATTGTGCCTATTTATGAAAAAGAACAAGCGGGCGTTTTGTACAACACCGCTGCGGTAATAGATGCCGATGGAACGTACTTAGGAAAATATAGAAAAAATCATATTCCACATACATCAGGCTTTTGGGAAAAATTTTTCTTTAAGCCTGGAAACCTTGGCTATCCTGTATTTCAAACAAAGTATGCAAAGGTTGGTGTGTATATTTGTTATGATAGACATTTTCCTGATGGGGCAAGATGCTTGGGATTGAATGGCGCAGAAATTGTTTACAATCCATCTGCTACTGTTGCGGGATTATCGCAATATTTATGGAAACTAGAGCAGCCTGCGCATGCCGCAGCCAATGGATATTTTATGGGATGCATCAATCGTGTGGGAGAGGAAAAACCTTGGAACCTTGGCAAATTTTATGGTAGCTCTTATTTTGTAGATCCACGTGGGCAAATTTTAGCCACTGCATCAGAAGATAAAGATGAATTATTGATTTGCGATTTTGATTTAGATATGATAGAAGAAGTAAGAAATACTTGGCAATTTTTTAGAGATAGAAGACCGGAGACTTATGGTAAATTAACGGAGTTATAACTATGAATGATGAGTTATGTACAAATAAATTCATCATTCATAACTCATCATTCAAAATCTAAAATATGATTCAAAATAATAAGCTAGCTCAAGAACAATACACAAAAAATTTCAGCGATATTCATCCGCCATTTGAGCATGATGAAGCTGCTGCTATTGAAGCTAACAGATGTATTAACTGTTACGATGCACCATGCACAAAGCTATGCCCAACTAGTATTGATGTGCCATTGTTCATCAAACAAATTTCTTCGGGTAATATAAAAGGTTCTGCAAAAACAATTTTATCATCCAACATTATGGGTGCCGGTTGTTCTAAAGTTTGCCCTGTAGAAAAATTATGCGAAGGTGCTTGTGTATATAATTTTTTGGAAGAAGAACCCATCAACATTGCAAAACTACAACGCTACTCTACCGAAATAGCCATGGGCAAACAATGGAAATTATTTACAAGAAAAGATTCTATTGGTAAAAAGGTAGCCGTTGTGGGCGCCGGTCCCGCTGGCTTAGCATGTGCACATGCCTTATCGTTGCAAGGTATTGATGTTACCATTTTTGAGAAAGAAGAAAGAGGCGGCGGATTAATGACATACGGTGTGGCTGCATATAAAGCCACGGCTCAATTTTGCAAAGAAGAAGTAGATTATATTCTTTCAGTAGGTGGAATAAAAATGGAATACAATAAAACATTGGGAAAAGATGTTTCCCTTGCTGAATTACAACAAAATTATGAAGCGGTTTTTTTAGGAATCGGTGTTGGCGTGGCTCGTGCGTTAGAAATACCTGGCGAAGATTTGCAAGGTGTAGAAGATGCCATTTCATTTATTTATAACATTCGTACAAATGATTATTCAAAGATTGCTGTGGGCGATAATGTAGCCGTAATTGGCATGGGCATGACAGCCATTGACGCTGCCACACAATCAAAAAGATTGGGCGCAAAAGAAGTAACGCTTATTTATCGCAGAACAGAAAATGAAAAACCTTGCACCGATGTAGAATTGGATATTGCAAAGCTTGATGGTTGTTCATTTATTTGGCTGGCAAGTCCAAAAGAAATTGTTGGCGAAAATGGCATTGTAAAAAAATTAGTTTGCCATAAAATGACATTGGGCGAACCTGATGCATCTGGAAGAAGAGCTCCCGTAGAAACTGGAGAAACTTTTTCGTTAGATGTGGATATGGTGATAAAAGCTGCTGGGCAAATTCCTTTTGAAGGTTTGGTAAAAGGTGCAACTCTCCAAAATAAAAATGGAAAAATTATTATAGAAAAAAATGGAAGCACAAATTTAAAAGGCACATTTGCTGGCGGCGATGCGGTGAATGGGGGTAAGGAAGTAGTAGATGCTGTGCAAGCTGGAAAAGAAGGGGCTAAGGGAATTTTAGAATATTTAGGGATTGAACGCAGATGAAGCAGATGAATTAAGATTATTATGATAAAACAAAAAATGTTTTTTTAATCCTACAAAATTAGCGGCATCTGTGTTCCAATAAAATCATAAAAATGGCAAACTTACAATCAAATTTCCTTGGTATAAAATCACCAAACCCGTTTTGGTTAGCATCTGCACCGCCTACAGATAAAAAAATAAATGTGCTTCGTGCTTTTGAAGCTGGCTGGGGCGGCGTGGTATGGAAAACCTTGGGCAGTCAAGTAAAGAATGTTTCATCACGCTATTCGGCTATGGATTATAATGGGAGAAAAGCAGTAGGGTTTAATAATATTGAATTGATATCGGATAGACCACTCGATATTAATTTGAAAGAAATAAAAGAAGTGTTACAAATTTTTCCTGACCGTGCTATGGTGGTTTCTTTAATGGCGGATAATGATAAAAAAAGCTGGCACGAGTTAATAAAAAAAGTAGAAGATACTGGTGCACATGGATTGGAATTAAATTTTGGTTGCCCGCATGGCATGGTGGAAAGAGGCATGGGTGCTGCGGTTGGGCAAGATCCTGAAATTGCAAAAATGGTAGTGGAATGGGTAATGGAAATAGCTACAATTCCAGTAATTACAAAATTGACTCCCAATGTACACTCAGCTGTACCGGGCGCTATTGCTGCACTAGAAGGCGGCAGCAATGGACTTTCATTAATAAACACCATACAATCTATTACCGGCATAAATTTAGATACACTTGTGCCAAATCCAAATGTGGGAGGCAAATCGGTATATGGTGGTTATTGCGGCCCTGCAGTAAAACCTATTGCATTAAAAATGCTTACGAGTCTTGCGCAACATGAAAAAATAAAATCAATTCCAATATCGGGCATTGGTGGCATAACCACTTGGAAAGATGCTGCAGAGTTTATGCTACTCGGCGCAAGCAATGTGCAAGTATGCACCGCTGCTATGATAAGTGGTTTTAAAATAATTACCGATTTGTGTGATGGCTTAAACAATTGGATGGATGAAAAAGGGTATGCAACCATAGATGATTTTGTAGGCTTATCCGTTCCTAAAATTACCAAGTGGGAAGAGTTGGATATTAATTTTCATATTGTGGCAAAAATCAATCAAGATGCCTGTATTCATTGCGGCTTGTGTTATATTGCCTGCGAAGACACATCTCATCAATCTATAAATATCGAAAGAGGAAATCCATATAATAAATATACAATTAAAGAAGAGGAATGTGTGGGCTGTAACTTATGCAAAATTGTGTGCCCGGTAAATGATTGTATAACTATGGTAGAAGAAAGAAAAGGCGATGAATATTTAAACTGGACAGAATTTGTAAAGAGAGGTTTGCCATTGAATGATCATTAAAATTATTTACTTTCGCAAAAAAATAATCATGGCCTTACCAAACGTTTTTACAAAAGAAGTATCCGATAACATTATCGAGAGAATAAATAAACTTAACAATAACTCAGCACCACAATGGGGCAAAATGAGTGTATCTCAAATGCTTGCGCATTGTAACGTTACGTATGAATTGGCTTATGAAAACATTCATCCTAAGCCAAATTTTTTCATGAAGTTTATATTAAAATCTTTTATAAAAAGTAAGGTGACAAACGAAGTGCCTTACAAACACGATTCGCCAACTGCACCAGTATTTATCATTAAAAGCGATAAAGATATTGACCTAGAAAAAAATCGTTTAGTACAATATATACAAAAAACACAACAATTGGGTGAAGCCAATTTTAATGGTAAGGAATCTATTTCTTTTGGCGTATTAACTTCTACCGAGTGGAACAATATGTTTTATAAACATTTGAATCATCATCTTTCTCAATTTGGTGTTTAAAACTTTTTGATACATAATAAAGATGCCTCCAAAAAAATGGAGGCATCTTTATTAAATGTATTTCGCAAAAATGTTATTTAAAATCACCCTCATTCACACCTTCGTTCACTTTTATTTCAGTTGCTTTCATATTAAACTCTTGCCCATCTGCACTTGCAATAATATTATGAGGCAAAAGTAATGCCCCTACTTTTTTATAATCTTTATATTCAATAGTAGTAGCTATATCGTTATCCCCTTGCTTTTGCGTTGTTTCTTCTTGCAACAATAATCCTGTTTTTACAGAGTATTGCTGTACAGATGTACGACCACTCGGAAAAATCACCTTTAAGCGAAAGGTTTCTTCATCCCCAACTTTTCCTTTACCAATATATTCTTTATTGTTGTAAAACAATTGTGGTATTATGCCTTTGTCGTCTAATGCTTCTTTTATTTCGGCTTCTGTAAAATCTGCTTTTTGTGGGCCTTGTAGTGTTGAGCCTTTCCCTCCATCAAATACTTTTTTATACATCGTATTAGCTCCCATTTTAAATTCGGTAACTATTTTATTTGGCGCCAACTTTTTTTCTGTGCCAGTAATTTGCATGCCCATCATATCCATAGCAAGGGTAGAATTCATAGAAGTTATTTTCATAGCTTCTTCCCTACCACCAATAGCTTTTATATAATCTTGTATAATGCTATTGCCAGATACTGCATCGGATGTATTGCCAGTTTCAGCCACTTTGGTATCTTTTACTTCATCTACAACCGGCTCTGCCCATTTATCGTATTTTTTAATTTGATAACCCAAACGCATCAAGCTTGGTATTATTTTTTTGCCATTTCCAACAATTATAATTCTTGCATTACCGTCACTAAAATAATTTTTGGCTGCTCTTTTTATATCATCAATTGTTACCGCATTTATTTTTTGCAAATAGGTTCTATAAAAATCTTTAGGCAAATTATTTATCAAAATATTGCTTGCGTATGTAGCCGCACGAGACGGGTCTTCCATACCTAATGCAAATGAGCCATTGTATTTTGCTTTAGCCATTGTTAATTCATCTTCAGTAATTTTTCCTTCCCTCATGTTTACAATTTCATTCATCATTTCTTGTACTGCACTATCTACTTTATCTGTACGCACCGCTGCGCCAGCTTTAAACAAACTTTGAAAACGACCACTACCTACACTTGAATATGCACCATATGTAAAGCCATGTTTTTCTCTAAGGTTCATAAATAATTTACTCTCTGCACCACCACCTAAAATTTGGTTGGCCATTAATAAAGTATGATAATCTTTTCCACTCATGGGATTGCTAATAACGTTTCCTGCACTCAACTCGCCTTGTACAGCTGTTGGCAAATCAATAAAATTAATTTCTGTTTTGCTAGGATTTTTTATAATTGGTTGTACTTCTAAATTTAATTTTTTACCAGCCCAATTTCCAAAAGCTTTTGTAGCCAAAACTTTTGCTGCATCCGGCGTAATATCTCCTACAAAAGTTAAATAACTGCGAGATGGAGTAATATAATTTTTGTATGCATCTTTTACATCGTTAAGCGTAAGCGCTTTTACAGATTCCTCTGTAGTGAATTCTCCTTGTGCAGTATTTTTTCCATAGCTCAATGCTTGCGAAACCCTACCAGCAATGGCTGTTGTACTTTTTTCGCTAGATTTTAAACCCGTAATAGTTTGTGATTTTAATTTATCAAAAGAAGCTTGCAAAAAACTTGGATTTTTTAAACCATCTGCCATTAGAATAAATGCTTTTTCAAAATAACGGGTAAGAGACGATGCCGAACCTCCACTCGAAAATAAATTTACATCTGCACCAATAGCGTCTACAGCTTCATCAAATTTATCTTTACTCATATTTGTTGTACCTTCTCCTAACATGCCGCCCATTAAATCTAAACAACCAGCCTTTTTACCCTCAGTTATTGGTCCTGCATCTATATTTAATGTAGCCCTCACTTTTGGTAATTTATGATTTTCTACCACCATCACTGTCATGCCATTGGGCATGGTAAATGTTACAGGATCTTTAAACGAAATAACTGGCGCAGGCCCAGCAGCAGGCTTTTTGCTACGATCTATTTTTATTTGTGCAAAGCTGTTTTGCAAAAACAAAACACCTAAAGCAACTATTATTATTTTTTTCATGTTGTTAATTTTATACATTAGTTAGATTAAGTAATACTATTTTTTGTTTGGCAAATAATATAAGATTACTCGTTGGTTAGGATTCAAATATTTCTTTGCTACTGCTTGTATATCTTCACGAGTAACTTTTCTTATTTCATCCAACTCTGTATTAATGTTATTTGTATTTTTATAAAAAGTAAAACCATCAGCCAAGTTTTCTGCCACACCAAGCATACGAGTATTTTTATCTAAAAACTGATTTTCAAATTGGTTTTGTAGTTTATTAAACTCATCCACACTTATCAATTCGTTTTGCAATTTTACTACTTCTTCATCCATATCTTTTAAAAGTGTATCTACAGATACATTACCGTTTGGCAAAGCATAAGAAATATATGCACCATAATCTTCCAAGGCATAATTAAATGTACCAACAGCTACGGAGTTCTTTTTATCGTCCACCATTTTTTTGTACATACGGCTGCTGTTTCCTTGGCTCAATACTGCCGATGCCATTTCCAATGCTTTAGAATCTTTGCTCAACATACCTGGTATGCGATAAGCCGTCATGATTGCTGGCAATTGAATATTATTATCGTAAGCCGTATCAATTATTGCTTTTGTTATAGGGTCTTCTTCAAATTTATTTTTTACAATTGTAGAGCCGCTTGGTATATCGGCAAAATAACTTTCTATTAATGCTTTTGTTTTTGCAATATCAATATCGCCGGCTACTACCAATACCGCATTACTTGGGGTATAATACTTTTTATTAAATGCTTGAAACTCTCCCAAAGTAGCTGCATCTAAATGTGCCATACTTCCTATTGGCACCCAGTTGTAAGGATGCTTCACAAAAAGGCGTTTCATTATTTCAGCAATAAAATTACCATAAGGTTGATTGTCCACCCTCAATCTTTTTTCTTCTTTCACAACTTCATTTTGTGTTTTTACACCAATTTCATTTATTACAGGGTGCATCATGCGCTCACTTTCTAACCATAAGCCGGTAGCCAATTGGTTAGATGGAAATACTTCGTAATAAAAAGTTCTATCTTGAGAAGTGTTTGCATTATTTTGTCCGCCATTGGCACTTACAATTTTCATAAACTCGCCACGCTTTATGTTATCTGTGCCTTCAAATAATAAATGCTCAAAAAAATGTGCAAAGCCAGTACGGTCTGCTTGCTCATCTTTACTACCCACATGGTACATTACCGATACGGCTACCACTGGCGCCGATTTGTCTTGATGTAGGATAACTGGCAATCCATTTTTTAATTTATACTGTGTATAAACTACTTTTTGTGCCGTTGTGCTGTTTGCAACCATTTTTGGTGCAGGTGCTTTTAACACAGCTTTCTTTTGTGCAGATGCTGATGTGACCGCAGTCATTACAAAACAATAGAGAAATATTTTTTTCATGTTGATAATTTATTAGGTAACAAATGTATATAGTTATAATTGCTAACAAAAATCTTTTGCAAAAAATTGATGAGCGGTAAATTGCATCCATTTAAATCATAATTTAATTAATAAGTTTCGTTTTTTATTGCTTGGGAAAAAATGAATCCAATCGATTACGATTGATAAGCCCTATTTAAAGTGTTTTGAAAATATATCAAATTATTAATAATAAGGTATCCACATTTTTACAACATATACCAAATTATTTTTTTGTTAATAATTATTTAGCCTATTTTGAGGGTCTAAACTAATTTTAATATGATATCATCAAACTCAGAAAGTGCAACAGCATCTTCAGGTAATTTAATTCCTACCAATTATGGTGCATTAGGTACATTAATAACAGTGTTTTTCTTTTGGGGATTTATAGCCGCTGGAAACAGTGTATTTATTCCTTTTTGTAAAAATTATTTCCATTTAGATCAGTTTCAAAGTCAGTTGGTTGACTTTGCATTCTACCTAGCCTATTATATTGGAGCGCTATTATTGTTTGTATATGGCACTTTAGCTGGTAAAGATTTAATAGGAACCTGGGGGTTCAAAAAAAGTATAGTATATGGTTTACTTTTTTCTGCCATTGGTGCAGCTGTAATGATATTAGCCGTAAATGGTAAAACTTTTCCTGGTATGTTGATGGGGTTATTTATAGTAGCACTTGGTTTTTCATTACAACAAACCGCTGCACAACCATTTGCCATTGGGCTTGGTGATCCATCTACAGGTAACACAAGAGTAAACCTCGGTGGTGGTATAAATTCGTTAGGCACCACAATTGGACCATTGGTTGTAGCCATTGCGCTGTTTGGTTCTGCGGCAAGTGTGTGCGATGATGAAATCAATAAACTTCCATTAATAAAAGTAATTGTATTATACGTTTGTGTGGGTGTACTATTTGTAGGAGCCGCTGCGCTTTTTGCATTATCCAAAAAAGTACCATCAGGCATAAATGAAGAAAAGCCAGAAAAAGCAAACAAGGCATTAAAAAGTTTGTTAGTAATGACTGGGCTTTTAATAATGGCTTTCGTGCCAGTTTTTTCTAGTTACAAAGGAGAAAATATCAATAAAGTAGAAGCCATCAAAAGCACTTATGCCGCACAAAGCACACAAATTTCGGCATTGGAATGTTCGTTAAACGGAAAAACAAAAGAAGAAAAAGATGCTGTTTATTCTCAAATAGAAACAATAAAAGATACTTACAAAACTCAAACTGCAGAAATTGGTGGAATAATGAAACCTATTGAACAAAGGAGATTAATGTGGTTATTATTGGCATTAGCATTAGTAGCTATTGGTTTACCAGTTTTAAATTCGATAGCACAAAAACAAAGTGATGGTTGGGGTGCTATGAAATATCCACAATTGGTTTTGGGTATGCTTGCCATATTTGTTTATGTAGGTGTTGAAGTTGCTATAGGAAGTAATTTGGGTGAGTTGCTAAAACAAAAAAGTTTTGGTGGTTACCGTTCTTCGGAAATTGCGCCATTTATTGCCATGTATTGGGGAAGCCTAATGATAGGAAGATGGACAGGAGCAGTTGCAGCTTTTAATTTTAAAGATAGCACGAAGAATATTCTAAAATTACTAGCCCCATTTATTGCTTTTGGCGTTGTAATAGGATTAACATCGTTAGCAGGGCATAATGTAGCGCCATTATACTGGTATATATTATGTGTAGCTATACAAATGGCTGCGGCATATTTAAGTAAAGATAAACCCGCAACTACTTTATTATTTTTTGGGATGATGGGCGTTGTAGCCATGCTGATAGGATTATTTACCACTGGTACAGTTTCTATTTATGCTTTCTTAAGTGGTGGTTTAGCATGTTCAATTATGTGGCCTTCTATTTTTACTTTAGCAATTGCAGGACTTGGAAAATATACAACACAAGGTTCTGCATTTTTAATTATGATGATATTGGGCGGTGGTATTATTCCACCAATTCAAGGAAAATTATCAGATATAGTTGGTATTCATCATTCATTTTTTGTACCGGTCTTATGTTTCGTTTATTTAACATTTTTTGCCATCAGAGTAAAAGCTATTTTAAGCAAACAAGGTATAGATTATGATGCAGCAGCAGAATCAACAGGCCATTAATAAAAACACCCTAAAATATAAGCGAACAACAATGCTAGACTTATCAAATGATCACGCAATTGGAATAGATATTGGCGGTACAAATACCAAATATGGTATAGTAAACCACCGGGGAGAAATTATTTTTGAAGGCTCTATAAAAACAGATAAATATGCAAATGTGCAAGAGTTTATTGATGGTTTATATGAAAAATTACAACCCGAAATAGTAAAAAGAAATGACCTAAACTTCATTGGTATTGGTATTGGCGCACCTAATGGAAATTTTTATACCGGCACCATCGAATATGCTCCTAACCTAAAATGGAAAGGCATAATTCCATTAGCAAAAATGGTGCAAGATAAATTTGGATTGCCAGCCAAACTTACCAACGATGCCAATGCAGCCGCAGTTGGCGAAATGATGTATGGCGCTGCAAGAGGCATGAAAGATTTTATAATGATTACTCTTGGCACAGGTGTAGGCAGCGGTATTTTTGCTAATGGAGAACTCATACTTGGGCACGATGGTTTTGCTGGCGAGCTTGGCCATAGCATTGTTGTACCAGGCGGCCGATTGCACCCAAACACAGGCGCATTGGGCTCTTTGGAAGCTTATTGCAGCGCTACTGGCGTTACCTTTACTGCCAAAGAATATTTAACAGGTACCGAAGAAGTGAGTACATTAAGGGATATCCCTATAGACGAATTAGATAGTAAAGCCGTTTTTGACGCAGCAGTTTCTGGTGATTCATTAGCACAAAAAGTATTTAAAACCACCGGCGATATTTTAGGAATGGCATTGGCAAATTTCATCATGTTCTCCTCGCCCGAAGCCATTATTTTATTTGGCGGACTCACAAAAGCTGGCGATATTTTAATGAACCCCATAAAAGAAAGTATGGAGCGTAACCTGCTTCCTATTTTTAAAAATAAAGTAAAACTTATTTTTAGCGAATTAAAAGAAAGCGATTCGGCAATATTGGGAGCAAGTGCATTGGTGTGGGATAGATAGAAATGTAAGATTGATGATTTAAATATTTAAAATTAATCCTCCCTTTTCGGGAGGATTTTTTGTT
>JAYSOC010000285.1:0-1690 GCA_043723285.1 Ferruginibacter sp.
CCCTTCCACCATCTTCTTTAGAAAGCAATAGCTTTTTACCATCTGTTAATTCTACCATTGCTCCAATAGGCACATCTTTGTCTTCTGTTTTATCTACCATAGAGGTAAGTTTTTGGTTTACAAAAACCCATTTATCGTTATGATAAGTAAAATATCCCACAGGTACTTTTTGTGCAGCAGTTAATTTTTCATTACGTGTAAGATTTCTATTTACATGCCATTCAAATAAATATTGATTATTATACACCATCAATCTATGATTTTCTGGTTTCCACACACTCGGTTTAAATTGATAATACAAATCTAATACTGGCAAAGTGCCTTGGTGCTTGGTTCCACAAAAAGAACACTTGGGTGTATTACTATTATCAAACACATACCATTTTTGCTCACATGTAGGGTTGCTACAAGGTTGTATCAAATCTGTTGTTTTTAATAATCCAATCTCCCACTCTTCGGCAGTAGGCCGCTGCATTGGGTTGTGTAACCCATCAATAAATGCTTTGTCAAACAGGGCTTTCATATAAGGGCCAGTAATAGTGTAAGGTAATTTGTTTATATCTGCCCAGTATGTATCCCATTTAGATACTTGGTTTAGCTTTGGCCTATTAGCAGCATCTGTAGGATGCTCAACAAACAAAGCTTTTTCACCCATGCTTAGCAAGTCATCTTTCTCTGTATCTAAGTCATGTACTTTGCCTCCTTTTAATGGATGGCGATGGAGTAAATACATATATATTAAACATGCCAATGCATGCAAATCAGTAAGTCTATTGGGTAACTTTCTGTTTGGATCTGTTTTACTCAAATGCTTTGATGATAAAACTTCGGGTGCAATAAAATCTGCTGTACCTATTACTTCTGCTGCAAATAAACCTGGCACTACTAATCCATCTAAGTCAATCATGCAAGCACTTCCACTTATTGGATCTACGAGTACATTGTTGTAAGATAAATCAGAATGAGACAATCCCATTTGATGCATTTTTTTTACACCTCTACTCAAGTTTACACATACTTGAAAATAGTTTAACCACTTACCCAACTCACTTTGATCTAAACTTAATGGAAACAGTTTATTTCTAAATTTAGGCCCAGCAAACCACTTACCATTTTTTTCTTCCCCTTTTATTAAATCACTATTGGCATATCCTTTTTGAAAGAAAAATTTAGAATTGTATATGGGTACAATCAATCCTGTTTTATCATTTATCTCAATAATATCTGTAGGCCAGCGATAAATTTCATCGAGGTAATATTGCCCTGCGTCTTTTGTTTGTATTTGGTTGTAATATTTTGTAACAATATTTTTTAATCTTTCTTTTTGATTAAAATCTTGCTTCTCTTTAAAAATAGCTACTACATATTTTCTATCGGGGCTAAAATATACATTCTTAGCCGTACCACTTTTAGGATCACCATTATCTACATATTGGTAAGTAGTTCCGTTAATTATTGATTTTACTGTAATTGTAGGCATAGGGATATTTTAAAAAACGATTGCTAATGTTCTATCATCATGATTACCTGGACTCCAAAAATCCATCCAAGTAGAAAGTTGGTTTGCTAATTCAGTATTATCTTTTGAAAAATCTACCACAATTTTTTCTTCGTTATTGCCAGCTAAATCTGCTAAAAACGCATTCCATTTTTCTATCTTTTCCAAGCTAGCTTCTACTACAAATTTAGG
>JAYSOC010000286.1:0-1688 GCA_043723285.1 Ferruginibacter sp.
AAAAACACAACACCCTACAAGAAATTACCGACTTACTCAATACCCGTTATGTAGATGAAGTAAACATGAAAACACTTACCGATACTGCCATACAAGCCGTGCTTAGCAAGCTAGATCCACACTCGGTTTACATACCTGCAAAAGATTTAGAACAAATAAATGACGAAATAAAAGGCAGTTTTTATGGCATCGGTATCGAGTTTAATATTATAGATGATAGTTTAAATGTAATACACGTAGTATCAGAAGGTCCATCAGAAAAAGCTGGTTTACAAACCGGCGATATTATTTTAAAAGCAGGCGATAGTACACTTTCTGGCAAAAAAATATCTACCGAAAGAATAAGAAATATTTTGCGTGGCCCTCAACAAAGCAAAATAAAACTAACCATTTTTAGAAACAGAACAACACTTGTAAAAGATGTTGATAGAGGCACAATTCCCATTGCAAGCCTCGATGCCTATTACATGCTAGACAGTACAACTGGTTACATCAAACTAAATAAGTTTAGTTCCGAAACCTACAAAGAATTTATGAATGCCCTACTCTCTCTAAAAAAATTGCACATGCAAAAACTAGTGCTCGATCTTAGAGGCAATGGAGGTGGCGTATTAGACGAAGCCACCGAAATAGCCGACGAATTATTGCCTGGCGATAAATTAATAACCTACACCGAAGGATTGCATACGCCAAAAAAAGAATACCGTTGCCGCCGAGAGGGGCAATTTGAAACAGGAAAAGTAGTAGTATTAGCTGATGAAGGAAGTGCAAGTGCAAGTGAGGTTTTAATGGGCGCTTTGCAAGATTGGGATAGAGCCACCATTATTGGCAGACGCAGCTTTGGCAAGGGTTTGGTGCAAGAGCAATACGACCTAAGCGATCATAGCGCACTACGCCTAACTGTAGCACGCTATTTTACACCCATTGGTAGAAGCATACAACGCTCCTACAAAAATGGTAAAAGTTCTTACTATGCCGATATTACAAAACGTTTTACCGACGGAGAAACAATGACCGTAGATTCTGTAAAAAATGATACAACTAAATTGTATAAATCGCAAGCCGGTAAAAAATTATTTGGCGGTGGTGGTATTAGCCCCGATTATTTTGTAGCCGCCGACACAGGCAGAGTTGGAAATATTTCTGAAAAAATTTATACAAAAGGCACGCTCGAAGATTTTGGATATAAATATTTTAAACAACACAAAGAAGTGTTAGTACAATACAAAACTGCACCACAATTTATTAAAACATTTGCCTTATCCGATAACGATTGGAAATACTTTGAAACCCTTGCTGCGCAAGACTCTATACAAATAAATAATATTACAGCAAAAGAAAAAACATTTATACAAGGTGTACTTAAATCTGCCATTGCTCGCCAATTATTTAAAAGCGAAGGCTATTTTGAAGCCATTAATGCTGATGATAAGTATATTAAGAAAGCAATGGAAGTGTTAAAATAAAATGTGAATATAATATTGTTGCATCGTAATAGTAGAGTTGTCTCCTTTTTAAAAGCTGCTTTATACTAGAAAGTCTCTAATGAAAGGTAACACCTCTTACCCAAAAACAAAATGCCTCCCATTGCAGGAGGCATTTATAATCAAATCAACAATTAGTCACCAATTAAAAGTTATAACCCCTTATATCTTATTGGATGCTGCAAATATATTTTACGAATTTCT
>JAYSOC010000287.1:0-4230 GCA_043723285.1 Ferruginibacter sp.
TACCTACGGAATAAACCACCCCTATCGTTTTTATCATCGGCGTATATCTTTTATGATTAATACCAAATGTTTGAAACGCACTTTGAAACCCATGCATTAAATGCCAGCAAAGCGATACACAGCCTAACACATAAAACAACACAATAATTGGAGAATAAGGTCCGGTAAATACATTCAGCATTTCTTGATACAAATTATGCACAGGTTGGTTATTGTACTCTGCCCCAAGGGTAGCTTCTGCCAAAGGCTGAATATTTGCCATACCACCAAAGCGGCTCGGCACCCAAAAATGGTAAAAGTGCATTATCAAAAATATCAAAATTAATGTACCAAGCAAGCCCATGGTTTTGCTGTACCATTTGCTTTTTCCATCGCCTTTTGTTACCGCATATTTTATTGGACGAGCATTGTGGTTTTGTCTCCACAATGTTAAACCTTGATAAATATGTAACAATAAAAAGGCCATCAAGCCAATTTCCATGGTGCGTACAATAAGATTGCTACCCATAAAATGCCCCCAATGGTTAAAGGTTTCCCCACCATCATTAAAAAAGATCATGGCATTTATTCCAGCATGTACTATTAAAAATGTAATAAGAAATAACCCAGTAGCCCCCATCATAAATTTCTTACCAATAGAAGAAGTGAAAAACTGTTTCCAAGTCATAAAGCGAATATTGTTGAATAAAATTTGGTTTTACAAAAATACGGCACGAAAAGGCAAAATCTTCATTTATTTTGAAGTTTTATAAGTTTAAAAATATCTTATTTTTATAAGCGAAAGATTACGAATCCATGTACTGAAACGAAAAAAAATTCAAAAAAAAATCAATAAACAAAATGCTTATTGATTTTTAAATTTATCATTAAATAAGAAAATTATCTTATCAACATATTAAGTGAAGTAACTTTTAAATTGGTAGATGTTGGCAAACTTAAACCACCATATATTTCCAACAAACCAGTACCAATAGTTGCACTAGCTTTAGGGTTTAAAGTAATCGTATTAAGCGAACGAGTAACCGCACTTGTTTGATCAAAATTTAAAATACCAGCTTGGTCTGCTATCACAATATTAGATGTTGGCGACCCAGATATTAATCCTGTATAACGTACAGAATTATTTATGGTTATAGTATTATTATTTAAGTAAAGTATTTTACCTGCAAGAATTGATATTGGTCCAACAACGGTATTACCCACAGGTAACAATGGATTATTTAATGCAGTTGTAGCAATGGTAACGTCGCCACCGCTTGGCGGCACAAGACCACCTGCCCAGTTTGTTGTAGTACCCCAAACTGTGTTTGTTGTGCCAAGCCAAACGTATCCTTCGAGTGTAGCAAGTTTAGTAGTACCTGTAAATGGCGTAGCACCTAATCCTCTGCTCATAATTCTAGAACTATCATCGTATAGTACTGTTGTAGGTACAAATGATAAATCAAAAGTGAGTTTATTTCCCACTACTGGTATGCTTATACCTTTACCTGCATAAGATAAATTACCGCCACCCCAATCAAAAATGGTAATGGTGGTATCGTTTGCAGCAAGTGCACCTTTTACATGTATTTGTACTGGGCCTCTAAAATAGGTTACATTACTACCTGCAGTTTTGGTTTGTGTACCCATAGAAATTACCAATCTTTTACCAGACTGTCCAAAAGTAGTTGGGGCATTCCAGTTTACTGTGTTTACTGGGCTACCAATGCTGTTAAGTCTTGTAGAAATTGTATCTGAACCTCCAACATAATCATCAAAAAATACGGAGATATCTCTACCCAATGCTCTATTAAAATAGTTTCTTAATGTATCGGTAGTGGCTACTTTTCCTGCAAGTTCTGTTTGGTATTTTGTAAGTGTTCCAAAAAATATTGAATCACCACACATAGTGCGAAGCATAGATACAACCATTGCTCCTCTTTGATATACTGTAGATCCATAATTTGTATTCCAAATTAAATCAGAAGTAGTGGAACTAGAATTTGGTATCCAAGCACTCTGACTACTTAAACCAATAGCGGAGTTTTTATATGAAAGTCTTCTAGTAGCTGCTGAAGCAGGTGTACCTACAGACGGTACCATTTCTTGTGATAATGCATCGCTATATTCTGCAAAACCTTCTGCTAGCCACAAGTCGTTCCAATGTGCAAATGTTACATTATCTCCAAACCACTGGTGAGTCATTTCATGAATAAGAATGGGAACGTTTGCAATAGTGCTGGTTGGCATAGACGACATAGTTTGATGTTCCATTGCAGAACCACCATCCATACCATCAGAAAAGCCATGTTTATCTAATTTAAAAGGGTATTCCCCAAATAATGAAGACCATTTTTGTAATGTAGGATTTAACTTATTTGTAATGGCAGTTTTTGCAGCAGCATTACTTCCTCCACCTTTTAATAAATTATACACTACTTGTACATTAGTGGTGCCTGTATTTACATTCCAATAAGCTCTATCAAAACGAGCAACAGTTACGGATACTAAGTAAGAAGCAATAGGATAATTTGTATGAAATTTAAAAATTCTATCATTTCCTACAATGGCTGAATCTATCATTTTTCCGTTAGTAGATACCCAAAAAGTATCAACAACTAATGGAAAAACTGTATTGCCTGCTTTTCCCCAAGGTACGCTTACAATTATATCCATAGAATCTATTTTATCTTGCATATCGGCTTTACAAGGCCACCAATCTCTATCTTCGTAAGATTCCGATAACGTACTTAAAACATTACCAGCTGTTGTACCTGTTGTAAGTTGAAACCCCTGAGCTGTGTTTAAAATAGCAGGTGGAACACCTTTATAATAAACAATAAAAGAATCAATAAAATTATTTGCAAGTGTAGTTCCCAAATTTAATGTTACTGTATTTCCAGTTCGTGTATAACCTGCACCTAAAGTAAATTGATTAGATCTGAAACGTATGGAATCTAACAATAAAACACTACGCAAATCGAAAGTAATTGTACTTACGCTAGCTTGCGTGGTTTTAAAATTAAATTGCACAGAGCCTTTAATGTATTTACCAACAGCAGAATCAGGATTTAAACGCCAAAATATTTTATGGTATATAACATCGATATTGGAACCTGTACCACTCGTGCCTCGTGATCTTGCAGCAATCGTAGAACTTATGCTATGAGGTTGATTTACCATGCGGTTTGCATTGCGGTTTGCTTTTCCTTCTAATGATTGTGCAGAGCTATTCATTGAAAATGATGAAACAAAAACAAAAAATAACAAGATAAAATTCTTCATGTTTTTCTATTTACTAGGGGGATTAATATTTTAATACTACTTTATAACGAGGTCATAACGTAAAAGCAACTTAAATATTGTTTCGAAAGTGATATAAAACAATGGTATTACATTCATTTTACACATACATAAATTTAAAAAAATACTATGTGTTTTATAAAATTTTGCAAATGAATTTATTGAGGCATTATTTTTTAAACATTACATAAACAGCTCCTAGTAACAAACTAAAGCTTAATAGATGCTTCCATTCAAAATTTTCTTTGAGATAAAATATGGCAAAAACCGAAAACACAACAAGGGTAATAACTTCCTGCGTCATTTTTAATTGGAAACCTGTAAAACCATTTTCATAACCGAGTTTATTAGCAGGCACCATTAAGCAATATTCAAAAAAGGCGATTCCCCAACTAATAAGAATGAGTTTCCAAATGGGCAATGTGGTATTTGTAAGATTGCCATACCAAGCAAAAGTCATAAAAATATTAGATGCAGTGAGTAATAAAATAGTGCGAAACATGGGCTATAATTTTGTTATGTTGTTGATGATAATTTTTGTAATAAAATTTTCTCCGCTACTTTTTTGTGCTTGTATTTTTCGTGCAATATCCATTCCATGCACTACTTGTCCAAAGGCAGCAAACCCAAGTGTATCTTGCCTGCCTTTATTGCCAGCATCAAAAATGGTTTCATCGCCAATGCAAATAAAAAACTCTGTTGTGGCCGTGCCAATGCTTGTACGTGCAAGCGATAGTGTACCGTTTGTATGTGTAAGGCCTGTCAAAGTGGTGCTTTCATGCTCAACAGCTTTTATGTTTTTTTCGAGTGGCCAAATACCGCCTTGTACTACTCCGTAATTAATATCCATGGGCATGTCTTCATTTTTTAAAACCCGATAGAATGTTGTGTTTTTGTAAATACCAGAATCAATGTAAGACAAAAATGCAGCAACTGTTTTGGGCGCTT
>JAYSOC010000288.1:0-1686 GCA_043723285.1 Ferruginibacter sp.
TACCAATACTTGTCCAATGGTGTTGTTTACTTTATGTGCACCAGTATGGCACAAGTCTTCACGTTTTAAATAAATATTTGTGTTGTATTGTTTGCTTAAGTTTTCTGCAAAATATAAAGGCGTGGGTCTACCTGCAAAATCTTTTAAGAGTAAATCAAATTCTTGCTTAAACTTTTTTGTGGAAGAAATTTTTAAATAATTTTTTCGCAGTTGCTCCACATTGGCATGCAACATTTCTGGAATAAATGCGCCGCCAAACTCACCATAGTAGCCATGCTCATCGGGTTGGGAAAATATTTGTTGTTTGTTCTTTTTCACTTACATTTTTAATTTAAAAAATTCTGTATCCACTTGCATCAAAGGGAAACTTTGCGGCAGTTTATTTTTCTCTATTTTCTCAAAACAATTTTTTACATAAAATTTTTTTGCTGCATGCAATTGTTCAACTGTACCTAAATAAATTTCGGTAATACATTTTTGCTTGCACCATTCTATTAAGTAGTTTAATAAAGATTGCCCAACAGCTTTTTCTTTACCTCTATAATCTGCATGCACAAACATTTTTCGTAAAGCAGCTTCTCCGCCTCCAATATCAATCAAAGCAATTGTGCCGACCAATATTTCATTTTCAATAGCCAACCAAAAACCACCATTATTTTTGCAATAAAAATTTTGTATGTCTAATAAATCTGGTTGGTCATTTAATGTTACTGGCACATTAAATTCATTATTTTGTATATTCAAAATTAAAGAAGCAATATCTTCTTTATATTTTTCTGAATAAGGTTGTATTGTCATCATTATCTTAAGTTCTATAGCACTACAAATACCTCAAATTATTTCGATATCAGCATGAGTTTGTCGAAGGCGATGCCATTCTAAACTAAGCTTTAAAAGAAAACTAACCCGCCTTCGACAAGCTCATTCTGACATTATTTTAATTAATGTAATTATTTTAATTAATGTAATTATTTTAAATCCTTAATAAAACCCAATACCAATCCCATATCCTTCACACCTGGTTCTTTTTCAAATTTGCTATTTATATCAATTCCAAAAAAATCTGGATGCTTAAATTTCTTTACCATTGCCACATCTTCTGGACAAATACCGCCGCTTAAGAAAAATGGTTTTTCTATTTTAGCTTCTGTTAATTTTTTCCAATCAAATTTTTTGCCTGTACCACCTTTGCCAACTTTACTAGCTGTATCAAATAAATAATAATCACACACATCATCATAAGGCGCTATCAAATCATCTATCGAACCTGTTTCATCGCCAATGCTAAACACTTTAATAACTTCGGTATCTTCCGAAATTTCTGCACACAATGCAGGGCTTTCATTGCCATGCAACTGCACCATATCCAATTCAAATTTTTCCACCATTTCCATCACATCTTCATAATCTTTATCCACAAAAACACCTACCTTTTTAATATCTAAATCCATTCCTGTTAAATCTTCATCGGCCATTTTATCGCCTGCAAAACGGGGTGAGTCTTCTGCAAAAATAAATCCTGCATAGGCAATATTTAATCCTTCGAGTTGTTGTAATTGCTTTTTAGAAGTAATTCCACAAACTTTAATATTCATCATAATCTTATATTTTGCACAAAGTTATTAAAAGCCAACGCAGGATTGGCTTCTTTCATAAACATTTCTCCAATTAAAAAACCTTTGAACC
>JAYSOC010000289.1:0-1685 GCA_043723285.1 Ferruginibacter sp.
ATATAGCGGATGCCCATTTTCTTAAAGCGGCAATATTTCTTTGGACGCTTTTCAGCTTTTATAGCTGTTAGATATTTAATCTCGTTTGCTTTTGCCATGGTTTATGCTTCCGCTTTTTGTGATGGTTCAAAATGTTTTACACCACTTCTCTTTCTACCATTGTACTCCACGGCGTATTTATCGAGTACAGTGTACATATGACGCATGCAAGATTCGTCACGTAAAAGTTGAATTTTCAACTTTTCATTGAAGCTGGTTGGCGCACTGTATTCCATTACCCAATAAAGACCAGTAGTCTTTTTGGCAATTGGATACGCCAGTGATTTTAGTCCCCATGGGTTGCTGTGCGTAATAGAACCACCGTTTTCTGTAACAAGTGTTTCGTATTTTTTCTGAGCGGCTTTAAATTCCTCTTCAGATAGCACAGGGGTAAAAACCACCATCAATTCGTAATTGCTCATTTCCCTGTTTTTTGTTTATAAATAAAATTGTTATCCCGTTTTTTCTCAACGGGGTGCAAATGTATGCTTTTTTGATTTAAATATGCTTATTTGCAGAGATATTAATGAAGAATATTAGTCTGAAAGCCTATTTTAATTGGAATGGAGAGGGTTGATGACTTTATTTACTTCTAAATTATATTTATTTGTACTGTTTATTATTTGAATATAGTACATGTTTTCTGGAATATTGGATAAGTTGGTTAGTATTAAAACATCTTTTGCTTTTTTATTTTCAAAATTCCAATTGCCATAGTTACCGCCTTTATAATCATATAAATTTACTTTTATTTGGCCAGTCATATCTTTGAGGAGTATCACTTTTATTTCCGAATTGAAATCAAATTTTTCTGTAATAAAACCAGATGTAGTAGTTGATTCATTTCTTTTTATTCTGTATGTTTGAGAATAAGAAACATGATTATCATCCGTCATTGTTTTAATACGATAAAAACAATAATTAATGGCTGGAGAAATATCTTTATCAACAAAGGAAAATAAAGTATCGGTAGCATTTTTTATAGATTTTGAACCAATTGTTTCATACGTAACATTGTCATAACTACGCTCTACAAAATAAGATAACAAGCGGTTGTTTTTGCTAATCTTCCAATAAAGTATTTGTGTTTCTTCTATTTCATAAGTTGTAAATTGCTCAATGTTTGTTTCTGGAATGTTGTATTTTCTGGCACTAAAATTACCTAATGTAAATGTACCTGTGCTCGAAGGAGAAGTATCTGTGTAAGTCAGTTTCACACTGTCTATAAAGCCAACAAAACTTACATTTACCGACATGCTTAAAGAAGATGTCATCATAGAATCAGCCCCAGCATTGGTATGTATATCTGAATAAACTTCATTGGTAATATTGTTGTATTGGTAGTAAAAATTATCAATCAAATTATGTATAAATGGCACTACTACTACACCTTTACTATAGCCTTCAATCTTAACTTTATCACCAGCATCAATATCTAATAACTGAAAATTTACATTTTCTAAAAGTGTACTCGCTTTTAAGGTTAAAACAATTGGATTATTATTGGTAATAGAAGTATTGCTATTGTGGCCAATTAATAATCCTGTTACAGATGCTTCTTGTAAATTATTTATACCTATTATTTCAGGATTTGTGCCAGATATTTTTATGGAAATATTGTTTTTGCCAATGGGTAAATTATTAAT